>NZ_JBHYKM010000033.1:62224-68442 GCF_042741435.1 Streptomyces sp. NPDC058955
GCGCCCGCCCCCCCCGTCCGGCGGCCGCCGGCGGGGGCGGCGGCGGTGTGGGGGGAGGACCCCCAGCCGCCGCCGGCGCCGCCGCCGGCGGTGGTGCCGGAGCCGTTGGCGTCGAGGACGCGGACCGCGACGACCTTGGCGGCCTTGGCCACGCCGTAGGTGGAGCCGGCGATGGTGGTGGCGACGTGGGTGCCGTGGCCGTTGCCGTCCTGCGCGACGGTGTCGCCCTCGACGGCGTCGTAGCCGTTGACGGCCCGGCCCGCGAGCTCGCCGTGGCTGATCCGCACGCCGGTGTCGATGACGTACGCGGTGACTCCGGCACCCGCGCTGTCCGGGTACGTGTACGTGCCGGAGAGCGGGAGGTTGGCCTGGTCGATGCGGTCGAGGCCCCAGGGCGCGTTGGTCTGGGTGGCGTCGGCGCGGACGATCTGGTTCTGCTCGACGGTCGCCACGGCCGGGTCGGCGGCGAGGCGGCGGGCGGCCGCGGCGTCGAGGGTGACGGTGTAGCCGTTGAGGGCCGCGCCGAAGGTCTTGCCGACCGTGCCGCCGTAACCGGCTATGAGCCCGCGGCCCTTGGCGGAGCCGGCGGCGAAGCCGGCGCCCGGCTTGAGCGTGACGAGGTAGCTGCCGGCGACGGCGTCGGGCGAGCCCGCGGCGAGGACGACGCCCTCGACGGGAGCCGGGGCGGCCTGCGCCGGGGCCACGGTGAGGCCGGTGGCGAGCGCGGCGACGGTGGCGGCCGAGGCGATCAGCGCCCGGCGGGCGGTGCGGTGCGCGGGGAGTGCCATGGTGAGGGATTCCTCCTCTTGGCGTGGCGCCCTGGGTCGGGCGCCGCGGCGTGGGGGTCGCGTGCGGTCGCACGCACCGCCGGGGAGGGGGCCTCCGCTCGGCGTGGGCAGTAGCCTGTGCCGCACCGGCCGGGCGGATCAAGGAAGTTGAACCCTTGTCATGCATCCGACACACGCTGGATACGGAGACTCCCCCGATCCCCGGCCGAACCCCCACGAACCACCCCGCCCGCACCGGCGTCACGATCCGGCCGCCACCCACGAGGACCGGCCACCGGACGGCGCCGCACGAAAGCCGGACGGTCGCGACGAGACCCCGGGAGCGCCCTTCCCGTGAGGCTCCGCCATGATCGGGGCATGCCCGAGAAGAACCCGCCGGCCGGCGGCGCGCCCGCCCTCTCCCCGTACCAGGAGGGGCTGCGCCGACGCCTCCTCGCCGCCCCGGTCGTCCCCGCGCCGGCGCCCTGGCGGAACGTGTTCGGCGACCGCGCCGCCGTCGGCGGGCTCACCGGCATCGGCTTCGGCGTGGCCCCGGCCACCGGACACGACCTGGTGATGGTCGTCTCCCACCAGGGGTACGGGGTCTTCGACGCCGTGACGGGCGAGCGGATCGCGAGGGACCGGGACCCCGAGGACGACGGGCCGGACGGCACGCCCGACCTGTCGTGCGCCTGGATCGGCCCGCTCGCCGGTCAGCGGGTGCGCGTCGCGGGCCTGTCCGGCGGCGGGCTGCACACCGCGAGCGGCGACGGCTGGTTCGTGGACGTCGAGGCCCCCGACTGGCCGAACCACCGGATCCTGCTGTCGGACAACGGCGGGAACTGGCACCGGCCCCCGCACACCGAGGGCTGGTGGCACATCCTCCACTCCACCTGGTCGACCCTGCGCGCCGCGGGCTTCTCCCCGACGGGCCGGACGCTCGCGGTCGCCACCTCCAGCGACCTGACGCTGTGGACGCGCCGGCCCGCGTGAGGGGCGGTCAGGCGTCGAGGACGGCGGCGACGGCCTCGATCTCGACCAGCTGGTCGTGGTACCCGAGCACGGTGACGCCCATCAGCGTGCTCGGCACGTCGTGCGCGCCGAAGGCGTCCCGCACCACCTGCCAGGCGGCGACCAGGTCTTCCTGACGGGTCGTCGCGACGAGGACACGGGTGCTGATGACGTCCGCGAGGCCGGCGCCGGCGTCCTTCAGCGCCGTGCGCAGGTTCTCGACGCAGGCGGCCGCCTGCCCGGCGACGTCGCCGACGGCGACGGTCGCGCCCTCGGCGTCGAGCGGACAGGCGCCCGCCAGGAAGATCAGCCGGGCCTCGGCCGGCGCGGTCGCGGCGTAGGCGTATTCGGCGACGTCGGAGAGGGTGGAGGAACGGATGAGGGTGACGGCGCGGGGCACGGGGGTCCTCTCGGCTGCGGCGACGGCCCGGAGCCGTACCGGCCCCCGGGTACGGGAACACCCCACCCTGTCAGGCTTCCTCCGCCGTCTCGACCGCATTTTCCGCCGCCCGGGCGCGGTCCGGGTCCGGCCCCACCCCGTCCGGGCCCGGTCCGCGCCTCAGCCGGTGGGGGTGGGCCAGTGGCGGTGGAGGGTGTCGATGCGGAAGGTGTGGACGTGCCGGTGGTCCGGGCCGGTCGCGGTGGCCATGTGGGGGTGTCCGGCGGGGAGTTCGGGGTGGGTGTGCTCCAGTTCCTCCGGGTCGCTGCGCGGCCAGAGGCGGGCGGCGCCGACGGCCGCGGCCAGTGCGACGGCGGTGAGCGCGGCGGCGGAGACGGCGGTCCCCGCGCGGGCGGCGAGCCAGCCGGCCAGCGGGTAGGTGAGCAGCCAGCAGCCGTGCGAGAGGGAGAAGCGGGCGGCGAAGACGGCGGGCAGGTCGGCGTCGGCGGCGGACCGGCGCAGCAGCCGTCCGCCCGGGGTGAGGACCGCCGAGGTCGCGGCGCCGAGGCAGAGCCAGAGGGCGAGCAGCGCCGGCCAGGCGGCCGCCTGGTGCGCGTCGGCCCAGCCGGAGGCGAGTCCGGCGGTCAGCAGGCCGAGCGCGGCGGCGAGGACGCCGGCGGCGGGCAGCATGAGGGCGCGGTCCCCGGTCCGGTCGAGCAGGCGCGGCAGGAGCAGGGCCACGGCCATCGAGCCCGCGCCGTACGCGGCGAGGGCGAGGGACACGTCGCCGGGCGGCCGGGCCAGCCCGTCCTGGACGAGGACGACCGTGTCGACGAGGACCGCCGCGCCGGCGGCGGCGACGGCGAGGTCGAGCGCGAGCAGGGCGCGCAGCCGGGGCGTGGCGAGGAGGAGCCGGACGCCGAGGACCCGCTCGGCCGCGGGGCCCGGCCGGTCCTCCGGCGGGAGGCGCAGGGGCAGGACGAGGAGCGCGGAGAGGAGGAACCCGGCCGCGGTCCCGGTGAACAGCCATCCGTACGGCACGAGGGCGAGGAGGGCGGCGGCCAGGATCGGGCTGGCGAGGCTCTCCAGGTCGTAGGCGAGCCGGGAGAGGGCGAGCGCCCGGGTGTAGTCGCGCTCCTCGGGCAGGACGCGCGGGATGGTCGCCTGGAAGGCGGGGGTGAAGACGGCCGAGGCGGCCTGGAGCAGCAGGACCAGCGCGTACACCTGCCAGACCTGGTCGACGAACGGCAGGACCAGCGCGGCGAGCAGCCGTACGAGGTCGGCGCCGACCAGCAGGGCCCGGCGCGGCACCCGGCGGGCCAGCGCCCCGGCGAGCGGGGCCAGACCGACGTAGGCCGCCATCTTGAGGGCGAGCGCGGTGCCGAGCACGGCGGGCGCGTGTCCGCCGGCGAGGTCGTACGCGAGGAGGGCGAGGGCGACGGTGGCCAGGCCGGTGCCCGTGAGGGCGACGACCTGGGCGAGGAAGAGGTGCCGGTACGTGCGGTCGCGCAGGACGGACAGCATGGGGACGCCCTCGGTCGGCAGGGGTGCGGTCCCCATCACCGTAGCCGACATGTGCACGTGTGCGCACATGTCGATTGCGGAACGGCGGGAAACCGCCTCCGACCCCCGCGCGCTCAGTCGTGCCAGGGCTCCCCCGTCACCACGTGGTCGGCGCGGTTCAGGGCCTCGACCACCAGCCTCTTCAGATGCCCGTCCGGCAGCGCGTACACCACCCGCCGCCCGTCCTTCCGGGTCTGCACCAGCCCGCCCAGCCGCAGTTTGGCCAGATGCTGGCTGACGGCCGGCCGCGCCGCCCCGCACGCCTCCGTCAGCGCGCCGACGTCGGCCTCGCCCCGCGTGAGCACCCACAGCAGCTGCAGCCGGGTCGGGTCGCTGAGCAGCCCGAACACCTCGGCCGCCGCCGCGAGCTCCGGCGCCCCCGGCGTCCGTGGATGGACGGGGGACACGACCTGTTCACGTACGGGATCCGCCATGGACCCATCGTAGGGAGGCGGGCGAGGCGGTTTCAGGCGGTGGGGGCGTGGCCGTGGGTGCGGAAGGGGACGGCAAGACGCCCGGGACGGGTGACCGATCCGTGGACCGGTCGTGCACGGGGCCGGGCTCTCGGGTGAGGATGCTGCGGACGGCCGGGACATGGCCGGGAGCGAGGAGAGACGACGATGACCATCGAGTGGCGCTACACCATCCACCCCGGCCTCGGTGTGCTCTCCTTGGCCGGCTTCCTCGGCCAGGAGGCCGTGGGGCGGTTCCAGGGGGCCGTCGGCTGGGCGCTCGCGCGCGGCACCGGGCCCGTGGTCCTCGACCTGACCGGGCTGCGCGGCTGGTCCGACGGCGGTCGGCTCGCCGTGTCCGAGGCCGCGTCGCGGCTGGCCGCCGAGGGACGCGGGCTCGAACTGGCCGCCGTCCCGGAGAGCGGGACGGACGGCGCGGCGGACGGGGGCTTCGGGGCCGGCACGATCGCCATCGCGGTGCACGGCGACCTCGCCGCCGCCCTCGCCGCCCACCGGGACCGGGGCGTCGAGGAACGCGAATGGCGCAGCGACGCCTGGCCGGAGGGCGGCTGAGGCGGAGGGCGGCTGAGCCCGAAAGCGGCTGAGCCGGAGCGGGGGCTGAGCCGGAGCGGGGCGCTCCTCGGTCAGAACCAGTGCAGGCAGTGCGGCGGGCGCTCCGTCCGGAAGAGGGCGTCGGCGAGACCGGCCGCCTCCGCGTGGTGGGCATGGATGCGGCCCGCGCCCACGAGGGCGCTCGGGGCCGTACCGCCGAGGTAGACCGAGCCCAGGTCGCTCACGTCCAGGGACAGGTCGGGGCTGCGGTCCGTCGGGACGCAGTCGGCCTTGCCGTCCCGGACGGTCAGCAGATGACGGCCGCGCTCGCCGAGGAACGGGTCGTGGACGTCGAGGACGAGCTCGCCGTCGGCGAGCCAGCCGCGCGCGGTGAGCGCGCGCGGGACGTCGAGGATGCGCACCCACAGCCAGTCGGTGTCGTGGCTGACCTCAGCGGCCCGGTAGTCCGCGAACCGGTGCCGCAGCGGGTGGGCGGGCGGGACGTGCTTGAAGACGACCTTCTCGACCAGGTCGTGGTCGAGCGCGAACCGGGCCAGCGCGGCGAAGACCGCGTCGTCGGCGGTGATGATCTCGTCGACCGTCAGCGTCTCGCCGTCGAGGGAGTACGAGGCGTACCCGTCCGCGTTCCCGTCCGCGTCCCGGTGGACGGCCACGTGGCGCGGCGCCTTCGCGACCGGGGGCTGCCCCGCGCCGAGGGCCCACCAGCGGGGCGGCCGGGAGAGCGCGCCGGGCCGGGCGCGGCGGTAGCGGTCGTAGACCTCTTCGAGGACGGCGCCGCCGTCGGCCCGCCGGACCACCTCGATCGTGCCCTGGGCCACGGCCGCGTCCGCGTTCGCGTCGGCTCCCAGCGTCGCCGCCCGGGGGGCCGCGAAGGCGCTCTGGTGGCGCTGTACGGTCATCCGCTGCGTCGAGGTCGCCGGTCCGTAGCCGAACCTGCCGTAGATGAGGGCCTCGGAGGCCAGCAGCACGGAGAGGACCTCGCCCCGCTCCCTCAGCTCGGTGAGCTGGTGCCGCATCATCGCGCTGAGCACGCCCTGGCGCCGGTGCGAGGGCAGGACGCCCACGGCCGTCACGCCGGAGACCGGGACGACGGTCTCGCCGGGCAGGGTGAGTTCGAAGGAGTACGCGCCGGCGGTGCCGACCGGCCGCCCGTCCGCGGCGAGGGCGAGCAGGCTGCGGTCCATCTCCAGAGCCGACCACCAGACGCCTCCGCCGTCCTCGCCCGGAGTCTCCGGGAAGCGCCCGAACGCGACGTGCAAGGTGTCGACGAAGACCCCGAGGTCCTCGTCGGTCGTGGGACGGATCTCTACCACTGCGGCTGCCTCCTCGTACCGGCGCCACGGCGCCGTGGCGCCCCCACCCGTCCACCCCCCCCCCCCCGCCCGGGCAAAAGAAATAGGGGGTGGGGGCCCGGTCGGGGGGGGCGGCGCCCGGCCCGCCCCCCGCCCCGGTCTCCCCCGCCTCGATCCACGG
>NZ_JBHYKM010000034.1:0-49726 GCF_042741435.1 Streptomyces sp. NPDC058955
CCCATCCCCCCGCGGCAGTCGGCGGACAGGAGCCTCACCGCTCTTTCCGGGCCGCCCCGGCCCGGTCTTGCCCCTTTCTTTCCGGTCGCCCGTCCCGGCGGGCGCCGGGGCGCAGAATCGGCACCGAACCCCTCCACTCGCCGACCCGACGGGAGCCGACGGTGAACAGCCCTACCCGGGAGACGCGCGACAGCGGGCCCGCGGACGCCACGCGCGCGGCCGGCCCGAAGCCGCGGATCCCCGACTGCCCGCTGGCCCGTACGGTCGAGGCCGTCGGTCCCTGGTGGACCCTGGAGATCCTGCACGAGGTCTTCGACGGCCACACCCGCTTCGACGAGATCCGCCGGAACCTGGCGCTCTCCCCCGAGGTGCTGACGGAACGGATCGCCGCCCTGACGGCGAGGGGCCTGCTGGAGACGGAGGAGGCCGCCCCGGACCACGACGACCCGCGGTACCGGCCGACCGGCCCCGGCCGCGCCCTGCGCCCGCTCGTCCTGGTCATGGCCGCCTGGGGCAACCACCGGCTGGCCCCGGAGGAGCGGAGCCTCGTCCTGGTCGACGCCGTGACGGGCGTGGCCGCCGACCCGGTCGTGGTGGACCGCCGCACCGGCCGCCCCCTGGACACCCCCGACTTCGTCTTCGCCCGCGGCCCCGCGGCGAGCGCACAGATCGCCGCCCGCTACCCGGAGGTCCCGGAGCGCAGCTGACCGAGCGGGAGGTTCTGCGGGAACGCGGCCAGCAGTTCCCTGGTGTAGGGGGCGGCGGGCGCCTCGAAGACGGTGTCCCTCGGGCCCGCCTCCACCAGTTCGCCCTGCTTCAGGACCGCGATCCGGTCGCAGAAGTGGCGTACCACCGCGAGGTCGTGGGAGATGAAGAGCAGCGAGAGGCCGAGTTCCTCGCGCAGGTCCATCAGCAGGTTCAGGACCTGCGCCTGGATGGAGACGTCCAGCGCGGAGACCGGTTCGTCGGCGATGATCAGGCGCGGCCGGACGGCCAGGGCGCGGGCGATCCCGATGCGCTGGCGCTGACCGCCGGAGAACTCGTGCGGGTGGCGGGAGAGGTGGGAGGCCGACAGGCCGACCTGTTCCAGCAGTTCCGCCGCCCGTGCCTTGCGCCGGGTCCGGTCCAGGTCCGTGTGGATGCGCAGCGGCGTCGCGAGGATCTGTTCCACCGTGCGGCGCGGGTTCAGCGAGGCGTACGGATCCTGGAAGACCAGCTGGACGTCCCGGCTCAGCTCGCGGCGCAGGCGCGAGCTGGTCGCGGCCTTCGCGATGTCCCTGCCGTCGAAGCGGACCTCTCCGCCGGTGGGGCGGCGCAGGCCGGCCAGGACTCGGGCGATCGTGGACTTGCCGGAGCCGGACTCGCCGACGAGACCCAGGGTCTCGCCGTGCGCCACGTGGAGGCTCACCCCCTTCACGGCGGGATGGGTGTGGCCCCGGCGGCGGCCCGGGTAGTCCACGCGCAGCTCGCGCAGTTCGGCCAGGACTCCGGAGCCGGTGGCGGTGCGGGGACCGGCCCCCGCCCGCTGCTCCGGACCCACCCGCTGCTCCGGCCGCGTCCGCGGTTCCGGTTCCGGGTCGTCGACGGTGGGGAGGCGGGTGCCGGGTGGGGTGCGCAGGGTGGGGGCCGCGCCGATCAGCGCCCGTGTGTAGGGGTGGGCCGGTGCGGTCAGGAGGCGCTCCGTGGGGCCCTCCTCCACGGTCCGCCCGCCGCGCAGGACGAGCATGCGGTGGCAGGTGTCCGCGACCACGCCGACGTCGTGGGTGATGAGGACCATGGCCGTTCCGGTCTCCGCCTGGAGCCGGCGGATCAGGTCGAGGACCTGGCGCTGGACCCGGGCGTCCAGGGCCGTGGTCGGTTCGTCGGCGATCAGGACGGCCGGGTCGTTGATCAGCGCCATGGCGATGACGGCCCGTTGGCGCATGCCGCCCGAGAGGTGGTGGGGGTGGTCGGAGGCCCTGGCGGCGGGGATGCCGACCCGTTCCAGCACGGCCGCGGCCCGCTCCCGGGCCTCCTTGCGGCCGGCCTTCGGGTGGTGGACGCGGTACGCCTCGGCGATCTGCGCGCCGATGGTGTGGTACGGCGACAGCGCGTCCAGGGCGTCCTGGAAGACCATCGCGACCCGGTCGCCGCGGATCCGGGTGAGGACGGACTCGGGCGCGCCGACCAGGTCGTCCGGGTGGCCGGCGAGCCGGACGCTCCCTTCGACGCGGGTGCGGTCCGGGTCGTGCAGGCCGAGGGCGGCGAGGCCGACGGTGGACTTTCCGGAGCCCGACTCCCCCACCAGGCCGAGGACTTCGCCCGGGGCGAGGTCGAAGGAGACGTTCCGGACGGCCGGCACCGGACCGCGCGGGGTGGTGAAGGTGACGGTCAGGTCGTGGACGGACAGGGCGGGCCGGTCGCTCATGCGAGCCTCACTCGGGGATCCAGCCAGGCGACGACGAGGTCGGCCAGGGCGACGAACACGACGACGAAGAACGCGGCGAGGAGCACCGTGCCGACGACGGTGGGCAGGTCGTTGCCGTTGACCGCGTCGACGGCCAGCTTGCCGACGCCGCCGAGTCCGAACACGGTCTCGGTGATGAAGGCACCGCCGAACAGGGCCCCGACCTCCAGGCCGAGCAGTTGCACCAGCGGGCCGGCCGCTCCGCGCGCGGTGTACTTCAGGTGGACGCGCACGGTGCCCAGGCCCTTCGCGCGGGCCGTGCGGACGTACCCGTGGTGCATGGTCTCCAGCATCTGCGAGCGGGTCAGGCGGGCGAAGACGGCCGCGTTGACGAAGCCCAGCACCACCCAGGGCAGGATCAGGCCGAGGGCCCACCGGGCGGGCGCCTCGGTGAAGGGCACGTAGGCCGGGGGGTCGAACAGGCCGGTGGAGTAGACGAGCAGGAGCAGCAGCATGTAGCCGAGGAAGTAGATCTGGACGCTGGCGCCCAGCAGGTTGAGGCCGGACAGGAGGCGGTCGGTCGCCGTGCCCCGGCGCAGCGCCGCCACCAGGCCCGAGCCGACGCCGAGGACGAGGATCACCGCGAGGGCGCCGACCGCGATCGAGACGGTCACGGGGAGGCGGTCCTCGATGGCGTCGAGGACGGGCTGGTGCAGGGTGTAGGAGTAGCCGAGGCAGGGGGCGGGGCAGTCGATCGGGGTGCGGTCGACGTCCGCGATGGTGCGGCCGGTGACGATGCCGCCGACGTAGTCGGCGAACTGGGAGACGACCGGCTGGTCGAGGCCCATGCTCGTGCGGACGGCCGCGAGCTGTGCGGAGGTGCACTTGGGACCACAGGCGATCAGAGCCGGGTCGGAGGGGGCGGCGTAGAAGAGCCCGAAGGTCGTGGCGGTGATCGCGAGGAGCACCGCCACGGCCTGCGCGACCCTCTTGAGGAGGTATCGGATCATGATCGCAGGAGGTCAGGGGTTCTTGTCGCCGGAGGTCAGGACTTCTTCACGTACACGTCGGCCAGGGCCGTGACGCCGTAGATCGGGTGGATGGCGGTGCCGCCGATGTCCTTGCCGCGGAACTGGGAGACGCTCTTGTAGAGGAAGGGCACCAGGGGGACGTCCTTCATGACCGTCTGCTCCAGGCTGATCAGCTCCTCGGCCTTCTGCTGCGCGTCACCGATCTTCGCGATGCGGGCCAGCTCCCGGTCGACCCGCGGGTTGGCGTAGCGGATGGGGTTGGACACCGCGTCCAGGTGGCTCTCGTAGCCGAGCGGGAGCAGGGTCGACGGGGTGGGCCAGTCCACGGAGTTGGTGGACAGGAACAGGTCGTACGGGCTGTCGTCGCCGCCGAAGACCTGGTCGTTGAACGCGTTGGGCTGAAGGCCCTTCAGGACGAGCTCGATGCCGGCCTTGGCGAAGGCGTCGGCGAGGACCTGTGCGACCTGGTCGTCCGCCGGGCTCGCGGTGGGGTACGCGTACGTCAGCCTGGTGACCTTCGTCTTCGCCTTGGCCAGGTGCTCCTTGGCCTTGGCGATGTCGCCGGTGGGGGCGACGGGGTAGAGGTCGTACTTCTTCCAGCCGACGACGGCCGGCGAGGAGAGGGTGGTCGCGAAGTCGCCGGCGTAGCGGCCGCCGAGGACCTGGCGGGCCTGCTCGCGCGGGAAGAGGTAGTGGATGGCCTTGCGGACCTCGGGATCGGTGACCCGGTCGTTCCTGATGTACAGGTCCTGGGTGTAGGCGCCCCTGCTGCCGGAGACGACCAGCTTGCGCTTGGCGGGGTCGCGTTCGACCGTCGAGATCAGCTCCGGCGGCAGGAGGTCCTTGGTGGTGAGCGTGGTCGCGCCGGTGCCCTGGCCGTTGAGCACCTCCTGCGCGGTGTTGAGGGCGGCCTTGCCGAAGGTGAACTCGAAGCGGTCCGGGTAGGCGTGCCGGATCGAGTCCGTCTCCGGCTTCCAGTACGGGTTGCGCTCCAGGGTGAGGCTCTGGTTCTGCTTGTGCTCGACGATCCTGTACGGCCCGGTGGCGAAGGGCTTCACGTCGTAGCCGGTGCCCGTGTCCTTGTCCTCGCGGACCGGCGAGGAGGAGGACTGGGCGGCCATGTAGGGCACGTCGGACTGCGGCTGGGGGAAGTGGAAGACGATGGTCTTGTCGTCGGGCGTCTCGATGGCCTTGAGGTCGCCGTCCTTCTTGGGTCCGCCGTACTTCTTCACCGCCTCGGTGAGGTCCTTGGTGCCGGTGAGCCACGGCTGCCAGTAGGTGGGGCCGACCTCGAAGCCGGGGGCGAAGGTGCGCTCGATGCCGTACTTGACCTGCTGCGCGGTGACGGGCTTGCCGTCCTCCCAGGCGATGCCGTCCTTCAGGTGGTACGTCCAGGTGCGGCCGCCGTCGGAGGGGGTGCCGGTGTCGGTGGCGAGGTCGCCGACCAGCCGGGGCCTGCCGTCGACGATCTGGTACTGCGTCAGCTGCCGGCCCCACAGCAGCGAGGTGCTGTACCGCTCGCCCGCGTAGATCTTCTGCGGGTCGAGGTGGGAGAAGTCCTCCTCGTTGGCGACGGTGACGGTGCCGCCCCTGCGGGCGCCGGGGATCTCCGGTGCGGGGCCCTGGCTGTCCTTCGCGGTGCCGAGGGTGACGGTCAGCCGCTGGCCGCTCTTGGCGGCGGTGCCGTTCCCGCTCTTGCTCGTGTCGGCGCCCGGGCCGGCTTCCGCGCCCGCGCCCGCGGAGCAGGAGCACAGCAGAAGGGCGGTGGCGAGGGCCGGGACTGCTGCAGCGCGTGGGGTGAATGCGGGCATGACTGACTCCGGTGTCGTGTGCGGGTGTTGCTCGGGGAGGGGAAGGTCGGGGGTTCAGCGGACGGTGTGCGGGTCGAGCGCGTCCCGTACGGCGTCGCCGAGGAGGTTGAAGGCGAGGACGAAGACGAGGAGCGAGACACCGGGGAACACCATGTAGGTGGGGTCGTCGTGGAAGACCTCGGAGCCCCGCGAGATCATGCGGCCCCAGTCGGGGATGGGCTCGCTGATGCCGACGCCCAGGAAGGACAGCGCGGCCTCGGTGGTGACGATCGCGGGCACGGCGAGGGTGACGTGGACGAGCACCGGTGCCCATACGTTCGGCAGCAGTTCGCGCAGGACGATGTGCCGCCGGCTCGCGCCGAGGGCTCGGGCCGCCTCGACGAACTCCCGCTCGCGCAGGGAGCGGACGAGGGTGCGCAGCACCATGGCGAGCGGTACCCAGCCGAAGGCGGAGAAGACGAGGACGAGGACGGTGAACTGCATCCAGGCGGGTTCGTTCTCGTCGGGTCCGACGAAGCGGGTCTGGATGACCGGGCCCAGGGTGAGCAGGAGCAGCAGGGTCGGGAAGGCGAGCAGGACGTTGCAGACGAAGGTGAACGTCCTGTCGGCGAGGCCGCTGAGATAGCCGGCGGTCACGCCGACGATCACCCCGACGGCGGCGACGACGGCGACCGAGGCGAAGGCGATCAGCAGGGAGGTGCGGATGCCGTAGAGGAGCTGGGTGAGGACGTCCCGGCCGAGGCCCGGCTCGATGCCGAACCAGTACTGGGCGGAGATGCCGCCGTTGGGCAGGAGGGGCAGGCCCTCCGGGCTCAGCAGGCCGGGCTCGTTCTGGCCGTAGTGCTCGGTGGGGTTCTTGCCGTAGAGGAGGGCGACGAGGGGCGCCGCGACGGCGAGGAGCACGAAGAACGCGACGACGCAGAGCGAGAGGATTCCGACTCGATCACGCCGGAACGCGTCCACCACCGATACCGCTGCCACGCTGTCGTACTCCCGACTCGTCCGGGGCGCACCGGCTGTGGTGGCGCGCCCTGCATCACATCGGAGGCGGGATGGCCGCTCCGACGCCGCACATTAGATCGAAAGATCCATGCGGTCGCAACGGATCGAATTTGAAGGTGAATCGGCGATATTGCCTTGGATTTCTGGAGTGTTTCTCCGTTCATATGGCCGCAACGGAAATGCGTACGGATCGCCGCGAATCGCCCCATCACGGGAGACGAGCGTCACAGCCGTCCGGCCCACCGGGGGCGCCTCCTCGCGATGCGGGGACCACTGGCGCGCCGCACCGGGGCCGTGTTCTCCTGAACCCGTGAGCCTTCTCGTGATGCGTCGACACGTGGACTACGTGCGCGTCACGACCATGGCCTGTTCCGGCTGACACCGAGGCCCGTCCCGGCGTCCGGACACCGGCGCGCTCACCCCGGACGACTCCTGGGCGCCCTCCGACGGCCTCGTTCCGCCCCCGCGCTCCGCCCCCCTCCCGCCGTCCGGCCCGCCTCGGCTCTTCCGGCCTCCCGGCACGGGACACGGGGCCGCGCGCACCGGACCGTCCGCCACCCCGCCGCACCGTCCACCGCACCAGGAGGAGAAGACCCATGAGCGTCCCTCACGTCCGCGACACCCGTACCGGCACCGCCGACCTTCCCGACCGGGAGGTGTTCGCCGCGGAATGGGAGAAGTGGCACCGGGACAAGGACGCCCGGCTCGCCTCGGAGCACGGCTTCCTCGCGATCACCGGCCTGCACTGGCTCTCCGCCGAGCCGCAGGCCTTCCCCGGCGTACCGGGGACCTGGTCGACGGGACCCGAAGGCGTCGTCGTCGAGCTCGACGAGGGCACGGAACTCGTCGTCGACGGCGTGGCGGTGCGCGGCCGGCACCTCTTCGGCGTCGTTCCGGAGCGCGGCGGCGTCGACGCCGTCTGGGGCGACACCGTGATCGAGGTCGCCAAGCGCGGCGGCCACGACGTGGTCCGGCCGCGCCACCCCGACCACCCGCTGAGGGCCGCCTTCACCGGCACACCCGCGTACGAGCCCGATCCGCGCTGGGTCGTCACGGGCCGCTACGAGGCCTTCGCCGAGCCGCGGCCGACCACGGTGGGCGCCTCCGTCGAGGGCCTTCGGCACGTGTACGACGCTCCCGGCCGCGTCGTCTTCCGGCTGGACGGACAGGAGTTGAGCCTGACCGCGTTCAACGGGCAGGCGCCCGGCAGCCTCACGGTGCTGTTCACCGACGCGACCTCGGGCGTCACCACGTACGCGGCCAACCGCCACCTCGGGGTGGCCGCGCCCGGTGCCGACGGCACGGTGGTGCTCGACTTCAACCGCGCCACCAATCTGCCCTGCGCCTACACCGACTTCGCGACCTGCCCGCTGCCGCCGTCCGGGAACCGGCTGCCCGTCGCGATCGAGGCCGGCGAGCGGATCCCGCACGAGCGCCGCCCGCTCTCCTAGCGGAGCGGGCGGGCGGCGCCGGCGCGGACTGTTGCCACGGTGTGGCGGCGGCATGGCGACCCCGTGACGATGCCGTCCGCCTCCCGGCGCGGCCGCGCTGCGCCGCCTACCGTTCGGTGACGGCCCCGCCTCGGTGGTGTGCGGGGCCGTCACCCCGTCTCCACCAAGGGCAGGTTCCTCATGAGTGTTCCCGGCGTCCTCAGCGTCGACGAGGCCGCGCCGCGGCTGGCCGCACTGCGCGTGGTCGACGTGCGGACCCCCGGCGAGTTCGCCTCCGGCCACGTGCCGGGCGCCGTCAACGTTCCCCTGGAGCGCGTCGAGGCCGGCCTGGCGGAGCTGCGGAAGGCCGCCGAGAGCGGACCGCTGCTCCTGGTGTGCGCCTCCGGTGCCCGCTCCGAGAAGGGCGCCGCGATCCTCGCCGCGCACGGGATCGCGGCGGCCAGCCTCACCGGCGGCACCCGGGCCTGGGCGGCCGCCGGCCGACCGCTCGACCACCCGCCCGGCCGCGTGCGCGCGGTCTGGGGGATGGAGCGTCAGGTGCGTCTCGCCGCCGGCGCCCTGGTGCTGCTCGGCCTGGCTCTGGGCCTGCTCGTGCATCCGGCGTTCCAGCTGCTGTCGACGGCGATCGCCGGCGGCCTGGTGTTCTCGGCGCTCACCGACACGTGCGGCATGGCGGCGGTCCTCGGCCGGCTTCCCTTCAACCGGCGCGGCGCCGCGCCTCAGGCCTGACCCGGGCCGCCGCCCCCGCCGGCGTCACGCTCCGCGCGACCGCTCCCCCGGCCGAACCCGCCGAGCAGCGCGGTGAGGAGGACCGCCGTCAGGGTGCCGGCGACGACGCCGCTGCCCAGGATCGTGCGGGCCCAGCCGGGGAACCCCGCGTACAGGTCCGGGCTGAGGAGCGGCAGCAGCCCCGCGGTGAGCGCGAGCGCGGCGATCAGATTCCCCGTCCCGGAGCCGGACAGGTCGGCGCGGCGCAGCATCTCGACGCCCATCACGGCGATGACCGCGTAGACGACGAGGGCGGAGCCGCCCACGACCGCCTCGGGTATGCCGGCCAGGGCCCGCGAGACGGGCGCGGCCAGGCCGAGGAGGACCAGGAGCGCGCCCGCGCCGGCGGTGACGTAGCGGCTGCGGACGCCGGTGAGCCGGCCGATGCCGATGTTCTCGGCGCTGGTGACCATGAGGGAGGTGCCGAACAGTCCGCCGGCCAGGGACACCAGGGCGTCGGCCCGGGCGACGCGCGGAACGTCCCGTTCGGGAGCGGGAGTCCGGCCGACGGTCTCGCTGTTGAGCACGGTCTGCCCGGTGATCTCGGCCAGGGTGGTGAGGCTGAACACGAGCAGCGGAAGGGCGGCCACCAGGTCGAACCGCGGCGTCCCGAAGGGCAGGAACGCGGGCAGCGCGAACCCGCTCCCGGCAGCCGAGGCGAAGGTCCCGAGCCCGGTCGTCACGGCCACGGCCGTTCCCACCGCCATCCCCATGAGCACGGAGGTCTGGCGCCAGACGCCGCGCAGGAGCACGTACGCGGCGACGGTCGCGGCGACCGTGAGCGCGGCGAGGAGCACCGCGCGCGGCTCCCCGGTGCCGTCGGGACCGGTGACGAGCCGGGCGGCGACCCGGATCATCGCGATCCCGATGAGCAGCACGGTCACCCCCATGACCAGGGGTGGGAAGAGCCGCACGACACGGGCGTACAGCGGCAGCACGGCCAGGAGCAGCGCCGCGGCCAGGAGGACGGACCCGGCGGCGGTCGGCGCCCCGTGCTCCTGCGCGATCTGGAGGAAGAGCGCGGTCGCGGCGCCGCCCGGCAGCATGACGAACGGGAGCCGGCCGCCGATCCGCCACACGCCGAGGGACTGCAGCAGCGCGCCCGCCCCGCACAGCAGCAGGACGGCGCTGAGCAGCGAGGCCGTCGCACCGGGCGGCAGCCGCAGAGTGCCGGCGACGAGGAAGACGGTGGAGACCGGGGCGGCGATCATCGCCAGGACGTGCTGGGCCGCCAGGGGCACCAGTCGCCGCACCGGTACGCGTGCGTCGACGGCCTCGGGGACGCGGCCGTCCGCGGTGGTCCGGGTGGTCGTCATGCCGTCGCCCGCAGCCAGGGGATGTCGGCGGCGGCGTAACGGTAGGCGCGGAAGACGGCGTTGGGCTCGGACGGGAAGAGCCCGCGGACCTCGCTCTCGCCGTAGCCGGCGAAGTACGGGACGACGTACTCCCAGCACAGGTAGCCGTCCTTCGTCACCTCGAACAGCCGCCCGGACGGGGAGTCGGTGACCAGCGTGTTGCCGTTGGGAAGGCGCTGCGCGGAGCCCATGAAGGGCGCGAAGAAGAACTCGCGCGCCGGATCGTGGTACTCCCACACCACGTCGCCGCCGGCCCGGTCGATCTCGACGACCCGGGAGTACGGCACGTCGTGGCCGGGCCGGAAGACGCCGTTGTCGAAGACCAGGAACCGGCCGTCGTCCAGTTCGGTCGGCGCGTGCTGCTGGCTGACCGTGCCGGGGCGGCTGCGCCAGAGGATCTCGCCCGTCTCGCGGCCGATGACGACGACCGCCGAGACGCTCCGCAGACTGGCGAGGACGTTGCCGTCCCGCAGGGGCGTGACGCTGTTGATCAGCGGCCAGTGCTCGCGGGCGTACGCCTCGTGCAGCGGGAACTCCTCGCGGTCGAGGTGCTCCGCCGCCCGCCAGGACCACAGGAGTTCACCGTCCGGGCCGACCTCCTTGATGGTGTCGGCCCAGACCACGCCGTCCGCGGCCTCCGAGCCGGGCACGCCGCCCCGCACCGCCGCGGCCTCGTCCCCCGAGAGGGGTTCCAGGGCGGTGTAGAGGATGCGCCCGTCGTCGAGGTGGTGGGCGTCGTGGTGCTGGAGGGGGTCCCGGTGCTCGCGCAGCACGGTCCCGTCGGGCGCCGCGTGGAGCATGACGCCGCCGCGGTACTTGTGCCACATCGGGAAGTGGGCCGGCTCGCCCGGCAGGACGCCGTTGTAGGCGAGCGTCCCGTCGGCGAGGAGCCGGGCGTGCCGGCCGGGGCGGTACGGCAGGTCCCAGCGGTGGACGGTCCGGCCCCGGAGGTCGATGAGGTGGACCTCCCCCGACCCGGTGAGCGGTGCGTAGAGGGTGTAGCCGTCGGACACCGCCTCCTCGTCGAGGGCGATCAGGCCGGTGGGACGTCGGCGACGCGAGTTCTGGTCGATCGGGGGCACGCCGGAGCTCCTTCTTCAAACTTTCTTTGATGAGAACAACCGGCTTTGACGTTAGGGGCGTTGTGTGACGGGCGTGTGTCGGCCGTACGAAACCGCCTGCGGGCCCCGGCCGACCGGCGCGTAGGGTGCGGTCATGCGTCACGGGGCGGGAAGGGACGGGACAACCATGGAGGCGGCGAACACACCGCGGGTCGGCGCCGCCGTGCGCCGTCGGCGCCGGGCACTCGACCTGACGCTCGCCGAGGTGGCCGGGCGCAGCGGGCTCTCCTCCCCGTTCCTCAGCCAGATCGAGAACGACCGGGCGCGCCCCAGCATGCGTTCGCTGCAACGGATCGCGGACGCGCTCGGGACCACGGCGGTGCAGCTGCTCGCGGCTTCCGACGCGACCCGCACGGTCGACGTGGTGCGCGCCGGCGACGACGGCGGTCTCGACCGGGAGGCCCGCGTCCGGCCGGTCGTGCGCGGCCGCCATCAGCTGCACGCGCTGGAGTTCACCGGCGAGCACGAGGCGGACCGCGAGTTCCGGCACCGCAACGACGAACTGATGTACGTGGCGGACGGCTCGGTGGAGGTGGAGGCCGACGGCCGGATCCACCGGCTGGGCCGCGGGGACACCCTGCTGCTCTCCGGCGGCGTCCGCCACCGCTGGCGCTCCGCCGACCCCGCGTCGCGGATCCTGGTGGTCGCGATCGGCGACCACGTGGAGGTGCTGGAGTCCTGACGGCGCGCCCGGAGCGCCGCCGTCAGGACACGGAGCCGGCCGTCGGGCCGCACCTGCTCAGAGCAGCCCGACCGACCGCAGCACGAGCCGCTGCGCCGGCACCGGCTCGACCGGCCAGAAGACGTAGCAGACCCCGCCCGTACCGCTCCTGACCCTGCCGTTCGCGTCGTAGCGTTTGGTGCGCAGCCAGATGTTCTCCCACTCGCGCCGCCGGTAGACCCGGCGGACGGCCTGGTTGTCCGGGGAGGCCGGGTCGTTGGCGATCACGTCGCCCTCGGGGGTGAAGCCGATCACCGTCATCAGGTGGCCGGAGGTGCCGTAGCCGGCGCCGGTCAGCTCCTCCTTGCGGAAGGACTGGGAGGTGATGACCGGGATGCCCGCCCGGATCAGGGTCTCCACGTCGGTGAGCGAGCGGAGCCGGGTCACCACCGCGTTCAGGTCGGGGTAGGCGGCCGCGTAGGCGGCGTTGAAGGGCCAGTTCCCGCAGCCGGAGTACTGGTGGTCGTAGGTGTGCCGGGCCGCGTGGCAGACCTGCGGGTCGGCGAAGTCCGGGTTCACCCAGGCCAGGTCGGCGGCCGAGGGCTCCCGGCCCCAGTACTCGACGATCATCTGCGAGGAGGTCGGGCTGCACCACGCCTCGCCGCCGTTGTCGTACTCGGGGTACTGGCCGACGTGGGTGTTCTGCGAGTAGCGCGGGACGGCCAGCTCGTGGGCGGCACCGGGCACGGAGGCCGGGACCGTGAACCGGTCCGGGACGTCCGAGGCCATCGCGCCGAGCCGCCAGACCGTGGGGGTGAGGGTGGTGCCGGGGCGCCGGTAGAGGGTGAGCCGGAGGCGGTACGAGGCGAGGCGGAGGCCGCTCGCCGGGTCGTCCACCGCGAGGGTGTCGGTCCAGACGGTGGACCGGCCGTCCGTCTGGTCGTCGACCGACGTGCGTCTGATGTCGGTGTCGCCCGAGGCCCACCGGCCCATCACGAACCAGGGGGTGCCGGTCCCGTCCCCGTAGGTGCCGGAGAGCTCGACCTGGAGCCAGGTGCCGGCCGGCGTGCGGGCGTTCCAGGAGGCGATCACCTCGGTGGCGGGCACCGCCGGGGTGTGCGCGGGCGAGGTCCAGCGGGCGTACTCCCAGGCGGAGGTGCGCCCGGTGTGCGGGTCGGTGTAGTCGGTGCGGCCCAGCGGGGCGTCCAGGACCAGGCCCGGGCGGCGCCCGGGGACGGCCCGGGTGCCCTCGGCGTCCCCGGCCCGCCAGTCGGTGTACGTGGACCAGAAGCGGTTGGCGACGGTCCCGGGGGCCACGAGGCCGGCCCCCTCCTCCGTACCACCGGGTTCGGACGCCGAGGCCGGCACGGCTCCGGCCGCGGCCGTGCCGGCGGCGGCCGCGAGCGCTGCGGCGAGGACGGTCCGGCGTGAGGCTGATCCGGGCATGGCGAGGACCCCCAGTCGAGGACGGAACGGCGATCGGGCGGGCTGCGCGGGCCCACTATCCCGGCTCCGCCTGGCCTCCGCCAGCACTTCGGCCCGCGTCGCCGCCACCGTCATGGGTATGGACCACTGGCGGCGGCACCTCGCTGACCTGCGACGGCACCCCTGACCTACGCTGGGCCGCATGGACGACCTCGACCGCGCCGCCCGCGCACTGCGCCGGCTGCCGCCCTCGCTCGGACCCGTCCGGCTGGTCGCGGTCGACGGCCACGCCGGCTCCGGCAAGTCCACCCTCGCCGGCCGGCTCGCCGCCGCGCTCGGCGGCGCCCCGGTGCTGCGCCTCGACGACCTCGCCAGCCACGACGAGCTCTTCTCCTGGACCGGCCGGCTGCGCGACCAGGTGCTGGAGCCGCTGGCCCGCGGCGCGACCGCGCACTACCACCCGTACGACTGGAACCTGCGGCGCTTCGGTCCCGCCCGCGCGCTGCCGGCGGCGCCGGTGGTGCTGGTGGAGGGTGTGGGGGCCGGGCGGCGCGCGCTGCGCCCGCACCTGGCGTGGCTGCTGTGGATGGAGCGGCCGGCCGGGGCGTCCTGGGAGCGGGGCCGGCGCCGGGACGGACCGGAGCAGGCGGAGTTCTGGGACGGCTGGGTGGTGGCGGAGACTCGCCATTTCGCCGAAGACCCGTCGCGGCCCTTCGCCGACACCCTGGTACGGGAGCGGACCGAGGGGTACGACTGGCTTCCCGGGCCCGCTGTGACAGCGGGCCCGGACCAGATCATCACCCACCGTGACGGCCTGATGGCGGTGGACTGAGCCGTCGGAATTCCGCTTCCGCAAGTGCCTCGACGGCGCTTGACCCCGGGGGCGTACAGGTCTTACGTTCTCAATGTGCGGCTTTTCGACAGCCGCCGCGGACACGAAGCCCCCGGTTGTTCCCCCGTGATCGGGGGCTTCGTTCTGCCCCTCCCCCACCCCTCCGGACCCCTCCTCCGGCCCTCGCGCTCACCCAGGGTCACCGATTCCGGATCTTGCGCTTCTCCTTAAGCGCACCACCCCTGCGCAGGTACGATGCCCGCAGGTGCGGTCAAATCCCGTCCATACGCCGACGGTTGTGGGGGACCCGATGGACATCGGCACGCAGGGCGCGCAGGCCCCCGCCGAACTCGCCTGGCTGCGCGGAGTGGACGCCTACACGATGGGCGCCTATCCGCAGGCCGAGGAGGAGTTCCGGGCGGCGGTCCGGATCGATCCCGGCATGGCGGACGCCTGGCTGGGGCTGCACGCGCTCCGGGTGGACACGACGGCCGCGCTGCTGCGCATGTACCGCAACCGCGAGCGGTTCGGGGAGCAGCGCACCCGGCACCGCCGCACCCTCAACTCCTGGTACTGGCTGGGCTGGTGGGTGCAGCCGGTGCTGGAGAGCCCGCGCGACCTGCTGCTCGCGCACGCCTCCCACTGGCTGGACGGACGGCACGTGCCGGAGCTGGACCGCGCCCTCGCGGAGCTGCCGCCGGTCGACACCGACCCGCAGGTCCGCTTCCTGCACGCCTGCCGCGCCTATCTGGTCAAGGACTGGGAGCAGCTGGTCCGGCACACCGAACCGCTGGTGGACGACCCGCTGCTCGGCATCGAGGCCGGTCTCTTCGGCGGCATGGCCCGGGTCCGGCTGGAGATGTACGGGCAGGCCGAACCGCTGCTCTCGGCGGCGCTGATGCGCTGCCGCAGCGAGCAGCCGCAGCGCAAGGAGCTGCGCTACTGGCTGGCCCGCGCCCACGAGGGCACCGGCCGCAGCGCCGCCGCCCTCCCCCTCTACCGCGCGGTGCACCGCGTCGACCCGGCCTTCATGGACACCGCCGCCCGGCTCGCCGCCATCGCCGAGTACGACGGCTTCGACGGGCTCGACGGCATGGACGAGCAGGCCGGCCTCGCCGCCGTCGCCCTCGGCACGGTGGGCACCGGCCCCGGCCCGGACGGCACGGACACCGCCGCCGGGCCCGAGACGGAGGCCGGCGCCCCCGGCGGCGACGGGCTGCGCCGCTCCCCCGACCCGGCGCCGGCCGCGCCCCCGGAGGTCGTACGGCACAGCTCGCCGGTGCCCACCCAGGCCGGGCCGCCGCGCTTCCCGGCCGGGCCGACGGACCCGGTCCTGCTCGCCGAGGCCCTCGCCGAACTGGAGGGCATGGTCGGGATGGAGCCGGTGAAGCGGCAGGTCAAGGCGCTCTCGGCGCAGCTGGAGATGGCCCGGCTGCGGGCCGGCCAGGGGCTGCCGGTGCAGCCGCCGAAGCGGCACTTCGTCTTCTCCGGCCCCTCCGGCACCGGGAAGACGACGGTGGCCCGGATCCTGGGCCGGGTCTTCTACGCGCTCGGCCTGCTCGGGGGCGACCACCTCGTCGAGGCCCAACGGGCCGACCTGGTCGGCGAGTTCCTCGGCCAGACGGCGGTGAAGGCGAACGAGCTGATCGACTCGGCGGTCGGCGGGGTGCTCTTCGTGGACGAGGCGTACGCGCTCTCCAACTCCGGCTACAGCAAGGGCGACGCCTACGGCGACGAGGCCCTCCAGGTGCTGCTGAAGCGGGCCGAGGACAACCGGGACCACCTCGTCGTCATCCTCGCCGGGTATCCGGAGGGGATGGACCGGCTGCTCGCCGCCAACCCCGGGCTCTCCTCCCGCTTCACCACCCGGGTCGACTTCCCGTCCTACCGGCCGGCCGAACTGACCTCGATCGGCGAGGTGCTGGCCGCGGCCAACGGCGACGGCTGGGACGAGGAGGCACTGGAGGAGCTGCGCTCGATCAGCGCCCATGTGGTCGAGCAGGGCTGGATCGACGAGCTCGGCAACGGGCGCTTCCTGCGCACCCTGTACGAGAAGTCCTGCGCCTACCGGGACCTGCGGCTCTCCGGCTATCCGGGCACCCTCACCCGCGAGGACCTGGCCACGCTGCGGCTGGGCGACCTCATGCAGGCGTACGGGGAGGTCCTGTCGGGCCGCGGTCCGGCGGACCGCGGGCCCCAGCAGGACCCCCCGTTCTGAGTTATCCGGCGACCGGCGCCGGGGCGGGCGACAGCCGGTGCGCGGGGTCGCGCACCTCGCCCACCAGCAGCTCCAGGACGTCCTCCAGGGCGACCAGGCCGAGGATCCGCCCGGAGGCGTCGGCCACCTGCGCGAGGTGGGTGGCCGCCCGGCGCATCACCGTGAGGGCGTCGTCGAGCGGCAGCTCGGCGCGGAGCGTCGCCATCGGGCGCCACAGCTGCTGCGGCACCGCCCGCTCCCGCTCCTCCAGGTCCAGGACGTCCTTCACGTGCACGAAGCCCATGAAGACGCCCGGGTGCCGGCCCTCGGCGCGGACCGGGAAGCGCGAGTAGCCGGTCCGCACGGTCAGCTCCTCGATCTGGCGGGGGGTGACCGACGGCGGGACGGTGACCAGCGCGGCGGCCGGGATGAGGACGTCGGTGACCGGGCGGCTGCCCAGCTCCAGCGCGTCCTCCAGACGCTCCTGCTCGGCCGGGTCGAGGAGTCCGGCCTGCCCGGCGTCCTCGACGAGGCGGCCGAGCTGGACGCTGGTGAAGACGGCCTCGATCTCGTCCTTGGGCTCGACCCGGAAGGCCCTCAGGACCAGCCGCGAGCAGGCGCCCAGGGCGGCCGTCACGGGCCGGCAGAGCCGGGCGAAGCCGACCAGGGCGGGGGCGAGCCAGAGCGCGGTCCGCTCGGGCGCGGCCATCGCGAGGTTCTTCGGGACCATCTCGCCGATGACGAGGTGGAGGAAGACGACCACGGCGAGGGCGATCACATAGCCGAGCGGGTGGATGAGTCCGGCGGCGACGCCGACGGCGTGGAAGGCCGGCTCCAGGAGGTGGGCGACGGTCGGTTCGGCGACCGCGCCCAGGGTGAGGGAGCAGACGGTGATGCCGAACTGGGCGGCGGCCATCATCCGCGGCAGGTTCTCCAGGCCGTACAGCACCTGTCCGGCGCGGGCGCCGCCGAGCGGCTCGATCTGGCTGCGGCGGACGGAGACGAGCGCGAACTCGGCGCCGACGAAGAAGCCGTTGGCCAGCACGAGGAGGACGGCGAGGAGGAGTTGCAGGGTGCTCATCGGGCCGCCTCCGCCATCGGCACCGGGGCGGTGCGCACGATCCGGACCCGTTCGGCCCGGAACCGGTCGACGCGGCGGACCGAGAGCCGCCAGCCGGGCAGTTCGGCCCGGTCGCCGGGGGCGGGGATGCGGCCGAGGAGGTCGGCGACGAGCCCGGCGACGGTCTCGTACGGGCCGTCCGGCACGTCGAGTCCTATCCGGCGCAGGGTGTGCACCCGGCAGGAGCCGTCGGCCTCCCAGGCGGGGCGGCCGTCCTCGGCGGGCGCGGCGGCCAGCTCGGGGCGGGCGTCGGCGGCGGTGTCGTGCTCGTCGCGGACCTCGCCGACGAGTTCCTCGACGATGTCCTCCAGGGTGACCACGCCGGCCGTGCCGCCGTACTCGTCGACGACGACGGCGATCGGCTGCTCGCGGCGCAGCCGCTCCAGGAGGGCCTGGACGGGCAGCGACTCGGGGACGAGCAGCGGCGGGACGGCGATCCGGCCGACCGAGGTCCGCGGGCGGGCGTCGGGGGCGACGGCGAGCGCGTCCTTGAGGTGGACCATGCCGACGACCTCGTCGATGCGGTCCCGGTAGACCGGGAAGCGCGAGAGGCCGGTGGCGCGGGTGAGGTTGAGGACGTCGGCCGCGGTGGCGTCCCACTGGAGGGCGCTGACCTTCACGCGCGGGGTCATGACCTGCTCGGCGGTGAGGCCGGCCAGGGACAGGGTCCGTACGAAGAGGTCGGCGGTGTCCTGTTCGAGGGCGCCGGCGCGGGCCGAGTGCCGGGCGAGCGATTCCAGCTCGCCGGGGGTGCGGACCGAGTCCAGCTCGTCGGTGGGCTCCACTCCGAGGGCCCGGACGAGTCCGTTCGCCACCCGGTTGAGCAGGGCGATGACCGGCCGGAAGACGGCCGAGAAGCGGCGCTGCGGGGCGGCGACGAAGCGGGCGACCTGGAGCGGCCGGGAGACCGCCCAGTTCTTGGGGACGAGCTCGCCGACGACCATCTGCACCGCCGAGGCGAGCAGCATGCCGATCACCACGGCGACGCCGGAGGCGGCGCCCGCGGGGAGCCCGGTGGCGGCCAGCGGGGCGCTCAGCAGTCCGGCGAGCGCGGGCTCGGCGAGCATGCCGACGACGAGCGAGGTGAGGGTGATCCCGAGCTGGGTGCCGGAGAGCTGGAAGGACAGTTCGCGCAGCGCCGAGACGACGGTGCGGGCGCGCCGGTCGCCGGCGGCCGCGGCCCGCTCGGCCTCCGCGCGCTCGACGGTCACGAGACCGAACTCGGCGGCGACGAAGAAGCCGTTGGCGAGGATCAGGAGGAAGGCTGCCAGGAGGAGCAGCAGGGAGACGATCATGCCGCCGCCTCGGACGAGGGGGCGGCGCAGGTACTACCGGACGATCCGTCCATTGCCGGAGGGAGTCACTCCTCGGGTCGAAGGGTGGCCTCGCCGGCCGCCGGCGGCGGCCCTGTACGACGCGAGGCGGTGGTGCGCCGGGCACCACCGCCTCAAGAGTAGTCACGCGGACGCCCCGCGCGGCAGGGGGGACGCCCCGGATGGGGGACGGACCGGGGTCCGACCCTGACGCCGGGACCGGGGTTCAGGCCGTCTCGGTGCCCGTGCCGCGGCTGTCCGCCAGGGCCCGCAGGGCGCGGGCGTCCCTGATGGCGGACTCCTTGGCGATGCCGGGCTGGATGCCGAGGGCGGGCAGGCTGGTGCCGTCGCTGAGGTCGAGGAAGACCCACGGGTCGCCGGGACGGAGGTTGACGCGGAGGATCTCCGCCCAGGCGAGGCGCCGGGTGCGGGTGATGTTGACGACCGTGACGCCCTCGTCGTCGGCGACGACCTTGGGGCGGCTCAGCATCACCAGGACGCCGAGGAAGAGCGCGGCGGTGAAGACGAAGCTGACCCGCTCCCCCGGTCCGAGCCGTTCCAGCATCAGCGCCACGGCGGTGATCGCCACGAACATGGCGAGCCCCACGGTCAGCAGGACGGCGCGGGTGCGGCCCGGCCGGAAGGTGACCGGGAGGGCGGGCGTGAGCGGCTCGGACATCGGGGTACCTCGGTGCCTGGAGTGGTGCGGCGGGGGATCAGAGACGGCAGGCGTGGATCGCGGTGGTGAGGATCGCGCGGGCGCCGATCTCGTACAGGTCGTCCATGATCCGCTGCGCCTCCTTGGCGGGGACCATCGCGCGGACGGCGACCCAGCCCTCGTTGTGCAGCGGCGAGATGGTCGGCGACTCCAGGCCCGGGGTGAGGGCGACGGCCTGCTCCAGGTGCTCGGCGCGGCAGTCGTAGTCCATCATCACGTAGCTGCGGGCGACCAGGACGCCCTGGAGGCGGCGCAGGAACTGCTGGACCTGCGGCTGGTCGGTCTCGGCGCCGTGGCGGCGGACGACGATCGCCTCGGACTGCAGGATCGGCTCGCCGATGACCTCCAGGCCGGCGTTGCGCAGGCTGGTGCCGGTCTCGACGACGTCGGCGATGACCTGGGCGACGCCCAGCTGGATCGCGGTCTCGACGGCGCCGTCCAGGTGGACGACGGAGGCGTCGATGCCCTGGTCGGCGAGGTGCTTGGCGACGATGCCCTCGTAGGAGGTGGCGATCGTCATGCCGCCGAAGTCCTCCGGGCCGTTCGCGGTGCCCGGGCGGGTGGCGTAGCGGAAGGTGGAGCGGCCGAAGTTCAGCGCCAGGATCTCCTCGGCGCTGGCGCCGGAGTCGAGGAGCAGGTCACGGCCGGTGATGCCGATGTCCAGCTTCCCGGACGCCACGTAGATGGCGATGTCCTTCGGCCGCAGGTAGAAGAACTCGACCTCGTTGTCGGGGTCGATGACCACCAGCTCTTTGGACTCCTTGCGCTGGCGGTAGCCGGCCTCATGGAGCATGGCCGACGCAGGTCCGGAGAGGGAACCCTTGTTGGGGACGGCGATGCGCAGCATGGGGTGGGCTTCCTTTGCCTGGGAGAGTGGTGGGAGCTGGGGGTGTGCGGGCTCAGAGGTGGGCGTAGACGTCGTCGAGGGAGATCCCGCGGGCGACCATCATCACCTGGACGTGGTACAGCAGCTGCGAGATCTCCTCGGCGGCGGCTTCCTTGCCCTCGTACTCGGCGGCCATCCAGACCTCTGCGGCCTCCTCGACGACCTTCTTGCCGATGGCATGGACGCCCTTGCCGACCAGTTCCGCGGTGCGGGAGGTGGCGGGGTCGCCGGTCTCGGCCTTGAGCTTGAGCTCGTCGAAGAGCTCTTCGAAGCTCTTGCGGGTTTCGTTCGCCATGATGGTCCTAAGAGTACGGGGTGAGGGTCCGCTCATCAGCGCCAGGGTTCGCTGACCGTGCGCAGCGTGGTGGCGGTGGCGACGGCGGCGGTGACCGCCTCGTGGCCCTTGTCCTCGGAGGAGCCTTCGAGGCCGGCGCGGTCGAGCGCCTGTTCCTCGTTGTCGACGGTGAGGACGCCGAATCCGACGGGTACGCCGGTGTCGATCGAGACCTGGGTGAGGCCGTGGGTGACGCCCTGGCACACGTACTCGAAGTGCGGCGTTCCGCCGCGGATGACGACGCCGAGCGCCACGATGGCATCGTAGCCGCGGCCGGCCAGCACCTTGGCCACGACCGGGAGCTCGAAGCTGCCGGGGACGCGGAGCAGGGTGGGCTCGTCGATGCCGAGTTCGGACAGGGCGCGCAGGGCGCCGTCCACCAGGCCGTCCATGATCTTCTCGTGCCACTGGGCCGCGATGACCGCGACCCGCAGGTCGCCGCAGTTCTTCACGCTGAGGACGGGTGCGCCCTTGCCGCTCATGGTTCTCCTTGCTCGGTGCGAAAACGATCGGGGTTACTGGTTGCCGCAGGTGGGGGCCGGGGAGCCGTCCAGCCAGGGCAGGTCGTGGCCCATCCGGTCCCGCTTGGTGCGCAGGTAGCGGAGGTTGTGCTCGCCGGCCGTGACGGGCATCGGCTCGCGGCCCTCGACGGCGAGGCCGTGGCGGGTGAGGGCGTCGATCTTGTCGGGGTTGTTGGTCATCAGGCGGAGGCTGCGGACGCCGAGGTCGGCGAGGATCTGCGCGCCGGCCGCGTAGTCGCGGGCGTCGGCGGGCAGGCCGAGTTCGAGGTTGGCGTCGAGGGTGTCGCGGCCGCGTTCCTGGAGTTCGTACGCGCGCAGCTTGGAGAGCAGGCCGATGCCGCGTCCCTCGTGGCCGCGGAGGTAGACGACGACGCCGCGGCCGGCTTCCTGGATGCGGTCCATGGACGCCTGGAGCTGGGGGCCGCAGTCGCAGCGCAGCGAGTGGAAGACGTCGCCGGTGAGGCATTCGGAGTGGACCCGGACGAGGACGTCGGCGCCGTCGCCGATCTCGCCGTGGACGAGGGCGACGTGCTCGACGCCGTCGACGGTGGAGCGGTAGCCGTAGGCGGTGAAGTCGCCGTGGGCGGTGGGGAGGTGGACCTCGGCCTCGCGGCGGACGGTGGGCTCGGCGGAGCGGCGGTAGGCGATCAGGTCCTCGATGGAGATGATCGTCAGGCCGTGCTTGCGGGCGAAGGGGACGAGCTCGGGCAGGCGGAGCATCACGCCGTCCTCGCCGGCGATCTCGACGATCGCGCCGGCCGGGCGGAGGCCGGCCAGGCGGGCCAGGTCGACCGCGGCCTCGGTGTGGCCGGGGCGGGCGAGGACGCCGCCCTCGCGGGCGCGCAGCGGGAAGATGTGGCCGGGGCGGACGAAGTCGGCGGGCTCGTGCCGGCCGCTCGCGAGCATCCGGAGGGTGGTGGCGCGGTCGGCGGCGGAGATGCCGGTGGTGACGCCGTGCTCGGGGCCCGCGTCGACGGAGACGGTGAAGGCCGTCCGCATCGACTCGGTGTTGTGGTCGACCATCTGCGGGAGGCGGAGCCGCTCCAGCTCGTCGTGCTCCATGGGGGCGCAGATCAGGCCGCGGCACTCGCTCATCATGAAGGCGACGACCTCGGGGGTGGCCTTCTCGGCGGCGATGACGAGGTCGCCCTCGTTCTCGCGGTCCTCGTCGTCGACGACGACCACGGGGCGGCCGGCGGCGATGTCGCGGATCGCCTGCTCGACGGGGTCGAGGGCGAGGCTCTCATCGAGGTCCCAGGCGTTCATGCGGGGGCTCCTTCCAGGACGGGGGTGCGGGACCGGAGCCACCAGTCGCGCAGGCCCCACAGGACGAGGGCGAAGTAGACGACGTAGACCAGGCCGGAGAAGGCGAGGCCGCTGCTGAAGGCGAGCGGGACGCCGACGAGGTCGACGAGGAGCCAGGCGAACCAGAACTCGACCAGGCCGCGGGCCTGGGCGACCATCGCGACGAGGGTGCCGACGAAGATGTACGCGTCGGCCCACGGGCTCCAGGAGAGCGACGGGTAGAGGGTGAAGAGGCCGCCGACGGCGAGGGTGCCGAGGAGGGCGCCGCCCGCGAGGAGGCCGCGCTCCTTCCAGGTCGCGAAGCGGACGGCGATGGAGCCGTCCTGAGCCTGCTGCTTCCCGCGGTTCCACTGCCACCAGCCCCAGGCGGCGACGCCGATGACGAGGAGCTGCTTGCCGACGCCGCCGGCGAGGTTCGCGGAGGCGTAGGCGCCGACCAGGATCAGGCCGGAGAGGAGCTGGGCGGGCCAGGTGAGGATGGAGCGGCGCCAGCCGAGGGCGAGGGCTATCAGGCCGATCGTGTTGCCGATCATGTCGGACCACATGATGTGCTGGCCGAGGACGGCGAACGCCTCGGAGTTGAGCCAGTTCACTTCTCGGTCTCCTTGGCGTCGGCGCCGAGCAGCCGCTCGACGTACTTGGCGATGACGTCCACTTCGAGGTTGACCGGGTCGCCGGACTGCTTGGTGCCGAGCGTGGTCAGGTCGAGGGTGGTCGGGATGAGGCTGATGGTGAACCAGTCGTCGGCGACCTCGACGACGGTGAGGCTGACGCCGTCGACCGTGATCGAGCCCTTCTCGACGACGTACCGGGAGAGGTGGGCGGGGAGGCCGACCTTGACCAGTTCCCAGTGCTCGGAGGGGGTCCGCTCCAGGATGGTGCCGGTGCCGTCCACGTGGCCCTGGACGATGTGGCCGCCGAGGCGGCCGCCGACGGCCATGGGGCGCTCCAGGTTGACCCGGGAGCCGACTTCGAGGGCGCCGAGGCTGGACCGCTTGAGGGTCTCGGCCATGACGTCGGCGGTGAACTCGCCGTCGCCGAACTCGACGACCGTGAGACAGACACCGTTGACGGCGATGGAGTCGCCGTGCTGGGCGCCTTCCGTGACCAGGGGGCCGCGCAGTCGGAAGCGGGAGGCGTCCTCCAGCTGCTCGACGGCGACGACCTCGCCCAGTTCTTCGACGATTCCGGTGAACACGGTCAGGCTCCCTTGGGGGTGGCGGTGATGCGGAGGTCGGGTCCGATCGGCGTGGTCTCGGTGATGTCGAGCCGCAACGCCTCGGTGATGGTGGTGATTCCGGCGAGGGCGTTCGGGCCCGCGCCGAGGAGGACCGGGGCGAGATAGCCGACGACCTGGTCGACGGCCCCGGCGGCGAGGAAGGCGCCCGCGAGGGTGGGGCCGCCTTCGAGGAGGACGGAGCGGATGCCGCGCGCGTACAGCTGGGTGAGCAGTTCGTGCACGCCGATGCGGCCGTCGTGCAGGGGCAGCCGGAGGAGTTCGACGCCGGGCAGGTGCCGGGTGTCGGCGTCCTCGCCGACGACCAGCAGGGTGGGTGCGGCGTCGTCGAGGATCCGGGCGGTGGGCAGCAGTCCGGCGTGGGTGTCGAGGGCGATCCGCAGCGGCTGGGTGACGCCCTCGATGCCGCGAACGGCGAGGTGGGGGTCGTCGGCGCGGAGCGTGCCGCCGCCGACCAGGACGGCGTCGGCCTCGGCGCGCAGCCGGTGGACGTCGGCGCGGGACTCGGCCGAGCTGATCCAGCGGGAGGTGCCGTCGGCGGCGGCGGTCCGGCCGTCGAGCGTGGCGGCGTACTTCCAGCGGACGAAGGGGCGGCCGGTGCGGACGGAGGTGAGCCAGGCGAGGTTGCCGGCCTCGGCCTCGTCGGCCAGGAGGCCGCCCTCGACCTCGACACCGGCGGCGCGGAGGGTGTCGGCGCCGCCCGTGGCCTGCGGGTTCGGGTCGCCGACCGCGTACACGACCCGGCTGATCCCGGCCTCGATCAGGGCCTGGGCGCACGGGCCGGTGCGGCCGGTGTGGTTGCAGGGTTCGAGGGTGACGTACGCGGTGCCGCCGCGGGCCAGGACTCCGGCCTCGCGCAGGGCGTGGACCTCGGCGTGGGGGCCGCCGGCGCGCTGGTGCCAGCCCTCGCCGACCTGGTGTCCGGAGGCGTCGGTGACGACGCACCCGACGACCGGGTTGGGGCTGGTGGCGCCGAGACCGCGCGCGGCGAGCTCGACGGCGCGTCGCATGGCGGTGATGTCGGCCTGCTGGGCCACCGGGTCCTCCTGCCTCTTCGGGCACGGACTCCGGGGCCTGTCGATGACGACAGAGAGCGGGTACGACGCTACGCAGGGGGTATGCCGGTACGGCCGGAGATCCACGGGTGCGCCGACGGAAAGCGGCCACCAGCGGACGTACGGCCGGCACACCCCTGTCAGGGGTCGCCCGCCGCGCACTGCCTCCCATCCGGACTTTCACCGTCGGTCCAGGAATCTCACCTGGTCAACCGGCCGCTGGCTTGCGGACGGGTCGCGGACTATACCGCCGGTTCGGAATTACACCGACCCCGGAGTGCGCTGCTGCTGATACACGGCCAGTGTGCCACGCCCTGTCAACGGGCATGCACACGAACCCTGTGCGATGACTCACACGATCCCACGGGAATCCCGGTTGGTCCAGACCTATTGACGCACTGGTCTAGTCCTCTTAATGTCCGTGTCACCTCCGCGGAACGGCCCGCCGGTGTGCGCACGCCTCGGGCCCAACACGTACCACCCCCTTGTTCGTTGCGTGTTTCTTCACCCTCCCCGAGGAGGACCTGATCGTGCTGTCCCCCACGACCAAGAGAGCGTCGCTGCTCGCGTCCGGTGCCGCCGTCGCCGGCCTGCTGCTCAGCTCGCTCGCGGGCGGCGTCTCGTACGCCGCCGACAACGAGAGCTGTCGCCCCGACGGCCTGTACAAGACCCCCGGCGTCGACGTCCCGTACTGCTCGGTCTACGACACCGAGGGCCGCGAGAAGATGGGCGCCGACCACCAGCGCCGCGTCATCGGCTACTTCACGGGCTGGCGCACCGGAAAGAACGGCCAGCCGGCGTACCTCGCCAAGGACATCCCGTGGGACAAGATCACCCACATCAACTACGCCTTCGGCCACATCGGCGGCGACAACAAGCTCTCGGTCGGCACGGACGGTCCGGAGAACGCCGCCACGGGCATGACCTGGCCCGGCGTGGCGGGCGCCGAGATGGACCCGGCCCTCCCCTACAAGGGCCACTTCAACCTGCTGAACAAGTTCAAGAAGCAGCACCCCGACGTCAAGACGCTGATCTCGGTCGGCGGCTGGGCCGAGACCGGCGGCTACTTCGCCGACAACGGCGACCGGGTGGACTCCGGCGGCTTCTACTCGATGGCCACCAACGCCGACGGCTCGGTCAACCAGGCCGGCATCGACACCTTCGCCACCTCTGCGGTCGACTTCATCCGGAAGTACGGGTTCAACGGCGTCGACATCGACTACGAGTACCCGACCACCATGAAGGACGCGGGCAACCCGCTCGACTGGACCTTCGCCAACGCGCGCCGCGCCGGCCTGGTCCAGGGCTACGCGGCCCTCATGAAGACCCTGCGCGAGAAGCTCGACGCGGCGGGCGCCACCGACGGCAAGCACTACATGCTCACCGTCGCCGCCCCGTCCTCCGGCTACCTGCTGCGCGGCATGGAGACCTTCCAGGTCCAGAAGTACCTGGACTACGTCAACATCATGTCGTACGACCTGCACGGCGCCTGGAACGAGTACGTCGGCCCGAACGCCTCGCTCTTCGACGACGGCAAGGACGGCGAGCTCGCCGCCGCCAACGTCTACGGCTCGTCCCAGTACGGCGGGATCGGCTACCTCAACACCGACTGGGCCTACCACTACTTCCGCGGCTCGATGCCGGCCGGCCGGATCAACATCGGCCTGCCCTACTACACCCGCGGCCACAAGAACGTGCAGGGCGGGACCGACGGCCTCTGGGGCAAGGCCACCGCGGCCACCTGCCCGGCCGGCGCCGGCCTGACCAAGTGCGGTGACGGTGCCGTCGGCATCGACAACCTGTGGCACGACAAGGACACCGCGGGCAACGAGTCGCCCGCCGGCTCCAACCCGATGTGGCACGCCAAGAACCTGGAGAAGGGGATCGTCGGCGACTACGTCACCCAGTACGGCTTCCCGGCGAACACCACCCTGACCGGCACCTACGCCCGCAAGTACGACTCGACCCTGGTCGCGCCGTGGCTGTGGAACGCCGAGAAGAAGGTCTTCCTCTCCACCGAGGACGAGCAGTCCGTGGCCGCCAAGGCCGACTACGTGGTCGACCGCGGCATCGGCGGCACCATGGTCTGGGAGATGGCCGGCGACTACTCCTGGAACGCCGCCAAGGGCCAGTACGAGATGGGCTCCACGCTCACCTCGCTGATGTACGACAAGTTCAAGGCCGCCACCCCCTACGGCGCCAAGAAGTCGAACAAGGCGCTGCCGACCCAGGCCGTGAACATCGAGACCGCCTTCACCGAGTTCAAGCTGGGCGACTCGAACTACCCGATCACCCCCAAGGTGAAGATCACCAACCGGACGAACACCACGCTGCCCGGCGGCACGGAGTTCCAGTTCGACTACGGCACCTCGGCCCCGGCCAACGCCTCCGACCAGTCCGGCTTCGGCACCAAGGTCATCAGCAGCGACCACACGGGCTCCAACGTGGGCGGCCTGAAGGGCGACTTCCACCGGGTCTCGCTGAAGCTCCCGGCCTGGCAGACGCTGGCCCCCGGCGCGACGGTCGAGCTCTCGTTCAACTACTACCTGCCGGTGTCCACCCCCTCCAACTGGACGGTGAACATCAACGGCACCACGTACGCCCTCGCCGGCGACCTGGCGCGCGGCACGACGACGGTGGAGCCCGGCACGGGCACCACGCCGCCGACCACCCCGCCCACCACGCCGCCGACGACCCCGCCGACCACTCCCCCGACCACCCCGTCGACGACGCCGCCCGCAGGCTGCACCGCCCCGGCGTACGTGGCCGGCCAGGTCTACAACGCGGGCAACGAGGTCTCCCACAAGAGCCGCAAGTGGAAGGCCAAGTGGTGGACCCAGAACGAGGAGCCGGGCACGACCGGCGAGTGGGGCGTCTGGCAGGACCTGGGCGCCTGCTGATCCCCTCTCCGAACCCCTCCTGAAAGACCCCCGGCGGCGGTCTCACGGCCCTTGGCCGCCGCCGGGCCACCGCCGCCGGGGGGGGGGTGGGGCCGGCCCCTGTCCGGGGCGCGGCGCGGTCGGCGTTCCGCCGGCTCTCGGTCGCCGGGCCGGGGACGACGGGCTCACGGACTTGCGGGCCTGCGGGCTTACGGGCTTGCGGGCCTGCGGGCCTGCGGGCCTGCGGGCTTACGGGAAGAGCGCGTCCTGCGCCGTGTCCCGGGCGCGCAGCAGCGCGCCGCGCAGGACGGCCGTGTCGCCGAGGGTGGTGGCGCGCACCTCGGTGCGCAGCGGGGAGAGCGCGGCCAGCTCCGCCTCGACGCGGGCGGCGAGATCCGGACCGCCCTGGTGGCCGGTCTCGCCGGCGAGGACCACGCAGCCCGGGTCCAGGACGGAGGCGACGGCCGCCGCGCCGACGGCGAGCCGGCGGGCGCAGGCGTCGAGGAAGGCGGTGTGCCCGGAGGCGAGGGCGCCGGCCGGGTCGAGGCCGTGCTCGGCGGCGAGGGCCGCGAGGGCCACGGTGCTCACCAGCTCGTGGAAGCCGCCGTCGCAGCCGGTCGACGAGGGCAGCCCGGAGGTGCCGGGCACCGGCAGGAAGCCGATCTCGCCGGCGCCGCCGGAGGCGCCGCGGCGCACCCGCCCGCCGAGGACGACGGCGGCGCCCACGCCCTGGCCGAGCCAGAGCAGGACGAAGTCCTCGCGGCCCCGGGCCGCGCCCTCGCGCAGCTCGGCGACGGCGGCGAGGTTGGTCTCGTTCTCGACGAGCACATGGGCGGGGAGCCGTTCCTGGAGCACGGCGACGAGCCGGCGGTGCCAGGCGGGCAGTCCGGTGGAGTCGCGGAGTTCGCCGGTGGCCGGGTCGATCAGGCCGGGGGCGCCGACGGCGACGGTGTGCAGCCGCTCGACGCCCGCCTCCCGCGCGGTGCGCTCCAGGAGGGCGACCGCCTTCTCGACGGCGGGGCCGGTGCCGGCGTCCTCGCCGACCGGGGCGGCCGCCTCGGCGAGCGGGGTGCCGAGCAGGTCGGTGACGGTGACGGAGACCGACCGGGTGCGGACGTCGAGCGCGGCGAGGTGGGCGCGCTCGGCGACGAGCCCGTACAGCTTGGCGTTGGGGCCGCGGCGTTCGGCGCCGGCCTCGCCGACGACGTGCACCAGGCCCGAGCCGCTGAGCCGCTCGACGAGGTCGGCGACGGTGGGCCGGGAGAGCCCGGTGAGGGTCTTGAGCTGGGCTGCCGTCAACGGGCCCTCGTCCTGGAGCAGGCGCAGGGCGAGCCGGTCGTTGATGGCCCGGGCGGTGCTCGGGGATGCGGCCATGCGGTGATCCTCTCAGACGCTTCCCCGCCGGCTTCTCTCCGGACCACTATTTATCAGGCAGGGTTCCTGATAGTTTACGCCCACACCACGCGACTCCGGGAGGGACACCATGACGGCGGAGACCGTCCTCAGCTCCGAGCGGCTCCGGCGGGCCCGCTTCGCCGTCGCCGCCGTCTTCTGCGTGCACGGCGCCGTCACCGGCAGCTTCGCCACCCGGATCCCCTGGATCCAGGAGCACGCCGGGGTCAGTGCCGGCCAGCTCGGCCTGGCGCTCGCCTTCCCCGCCCTCGGCGCCTCGCTCGCGATGCCGCTGGCCGGCCGGATCAGCCACCGCTTCGGCGCCCGCACCGCCCTGCGCGGCCTGCTCGCGCTGTGGACCCTCTCGCTCACCCTGCCCTCGCTCGCCCCGAACATCTGGGGCCTGTGCGCGGCGCTCTTCGTCTACGGCGCCACGGCGGGCATGTCCGACGTGGCGATGAACGCGCTCGGCGTCGAGACCGAGAACCGGCTCGGCCGCTCGATCATGTCCAGCCTGCACGGCATGTGGAGCGTGGGCGCGCTGCTCGGCTCGGCGGCCGGCACCGTCGCAGCCCACCTCGGCGGCGACGCCCGGCTGCACCACCTGGTCGCCGCGCTGGTCCTCACCGCCCTGGGCCTCGCCCTCTGCCAGGGCGTCCTGGACCCGGCGCCCACCGAGGAGGAAGAGGCCCCGCCGCGCTTCGCGCTGCCGCCGAAGTCGGCCCTGGTCATCGGTGCCATCGGCTTCTGCGCGGTCTTCGCCGAGGGGGCCAGCCTCGACTGGTCGGCCGTCTACCTCCGCGACGAGCTGGGCGGCTCGGCCGGTCTCGCCGCCGCCTCCACCACCGCCTTCGCGCTCACCATGGCGCTGGCCCGGCTGGTCGGCGACCGGGTCGTGGACCGCTTCGGCGCGGTCCGCACCGTACGGGTCGGCGGCACGGCCGCCACCCTCGGCGGGATCCTGGTCGTCCTCGCCCCGAACGCCGCCGCCGCGATGGCCGGATTCGGGCTGATCGGCCTCGGGGTCGCGGTCGTCGTCCCGCTCGCCTTCGCCGCCGCCGCGCGCAGCGGCCCGAACCCGAGCCAGGCCATCGCGGGCGTCGCCACCATCACGTACACCTCCGGCCTGATCGCCCCCTCCGCGATCGGCGGCATCGCCGACGCCACCTCGCTGGTCTTCTCGTTCGGCCTGGTCACCGCGCTCGCCTTCGGCCTGGTGCTCGGCGCGGGCGTGCTGCGGACCGCCCCGCGCGCGGCCTCGGCGGCGCCCGCCGGCACGGACGCGGCGAAGAGCGCGGGCCCGGTCGGCTGAGCCGGCACCGAAGGCGCTGCCGCACCCCCTCCCCCGGCCGGTTCCGGCGCATACCATATGGCTGATCTTTTACGGCCATGACACGACGGTCCGGCACCACGGCCCGACACGGCCGCCGGAACCGGAGAACGGGAGCGACCTCATGAACCTCGGCGTGCGCTGGACCCTGCACGGGGACGGGAGAACGCCCGCCCCCGGGGCCGTCGTCCGGCCCGACGAGCGGCTCTCCTGGCCCCGTACCGCCGGGCTCGGCGCACAGCACGTGGTCGCCATGTTCGGGGCGAGCTTCGTCGCCCCGGTGCTGATGGGCCTCGACCCGAACCTCGCGATCATGATGTCCGGCGTCGCCACGGTCATCTTCCTGCTCGCGACCCGCGGCACGGTCCCCTCGTACCTCGGCTGCTCGCTCTCCTTCGTCGGCGTGGCCGCCGCGATCCGGGCCTCCGGCGGCAGCAGCGCCACCGTCACCGGCGCCGTCCTCGTGGTCGGCGCGGTGCTCTTCCTCGCCGGTCTCGCCGTGCGGCGGTTCGGCGCGCGGATCATCCACGCGGCGATGCCGCCGGTGGTGACCGGCGCCGTCGTCATGCTGATCGGCTTCAACCTGGCGCCGGTGACCGCCTCCACCTACTGGCCGCAGGACCAGTGGACGGCGCTCCTGGTGATGCTCTTCACCGGCCTGGCCGTGGTCTGTCTGCGCGGCTTCTGGTCCCGGATCGCGATCTTCCTCGGCCTGGTCTTCGGCTACGCGATCTCCTGGGTCTTCGACCTGGTCTTCGGGAAGATCCACTCGATGTCCCCGGGCGGCGAGGTCACCGACCACTGGCGGCTCGACCTCTCCGGCGTCGGCAAGGCCGACTGGATCGGCCTGCCCTCCTTCCACGGCCCCAGCTTCGAGTGGTCCGCGATCCTGGTCGCGCTGCCCGTCGTCATCGCCCTGATCGCCGAGAACGCCGGCCACGTGAAGGCGGTCGGCGAGATGACCGGCGACGACCTCGACGACAAGCTGGGCACCGCGATCGCCGCCGACGGCGCCGCCTCGATGCTCTCCACCGCCCTGGGCGGCCCGCCGAACACCACCTACTCCGAGAACATCGGCGTCATGGCCGCCACCCGCGTCTACTCCACGGCCGCCTACTGGGCCGCCGCCGGCTTCGCGCTGCTCTTCGGCCTCTGCCCCAAGTTCGGCGCGGTCGTCGCCGCCATCCCCGGCGGCGTCCTCGGCGGCATCACCGTCATCCTCTACGGCATGATCGGCCTGCTCGGCGCCCAGATCTGGATCAACGCCAAGGTCGACCTGCGCAACCCGCTCAACCTCGTCCCGGCCGCCGCAGGCATCATCATCGGCGTCGGCGGCGTGAAGCTGACCTTCACCGACACCTTCGAGCTCGGCGGCATCGCACTGGGCACCATCGTCGTCATCACCGGCTACCACGTGCTGCGCGCCTTCGCCCCGGCACACCTCAAGGCCGCCCCCACGGAGCAGGAGCCGCTGCTGGACGCCGGCACCAGCTCCTACGAGAAGGGCTCCGGCGACACGGCGAAGAACTGAGGTATTCGCCCGTTCCGGCGAAGCCGGGCCGCAGGGACTCCCTCCCGGGCCCGGCGGCTGGAAGTCTGCCCCCATGGCGCAGACCCAGTGGACGGACGATCGGATCGGGCAGTTCGTGGCGGTCGACCCCGTGGTGGACCGGATGCGGTCGCTGCGGGCGGCCTGGCACCCGGCCGACGGGGTCGCCGTCTTCAACCGGGTGTACCTGACGGTCACCGAGGAGATCGGCCACGCCATCGAGGCGGGCGCCTTCGGGGACCGGCGGGCCGCCGCCACCCTGGACGTGCGCTTCGCCGAGCGCTATCTCGCCGCCGTCGACGCCCACGCGTCCGGCGTCCCCGGCCCGGCCTGCTGGCGGCCCCTCTTCCACTACCGCCGCCACCCCGGCGTCACCCCGCTCCAGTTCGCGCTCGCCGGGATCAACGCCCACATCGGGCACGACCTGGCGCTCGCCGTGGTCGACGCCTGCTCCACCCTGGAGTGCGGTCCCGCCGACCTGGAGGACGAGTTCGACCGGGTCGGCGACGTCCTCGTCCTCCTGGAGGAGCGGATCCGCGAGGAGCTGATGCCGGGCCCGGACCTCCTGGAGGTCGCGGACCCGCTGACGCATCTGCTCGGCTGCTGGAGCCTGGACCGGGCCCGCGACGGGGCCTGGCTGGCCGCCCGCTCGCTGTGGCAGCTGCGGGCGCTGCCGGGGCTCGCCGGCGAGTTCACCGAGCGGCTCGACCGCTCGGTGGGCCTGGTGGGGCGGATGCTGCTCACCCCGCTCACCCGCCCGTAGGACCGCCCGTCGGGGCCTGGCGGGGAGTCACCTCAGCAGGAAATCCTCGCCCGCGATCCGGCGGAGACAGCCGCCGGACCGGGTGAGCACCACGGTGTACCCGTCCGCGAGCCCCGGCCCGGCGAAGCCGGTGCGGTCCTCGCAGCGGAGGATGTCCCGGACCGTGATCCCGGTGGTGCTGATCAGCCCGCGCAGCGCGCCCCGCCGCTCCCGCACCGCCTCGTCGCACCGCTGCGGGCCCGGGTGCCGCTCACCCATGAGAGCCGCCCCCCGTCGGGGTCGGATCCCCCGCCGGAGGGCGGCTCACACGCGGAGGGACTCAGTCCTCCGGCAGCTCGACCGGGGCGATCTCGTCGTAGACGTCGCCCGGGCCCGGGTTGGTGGCGTCGGTCGCGCCGCCGAAGTGGTGCATCACGCCCCACACCGCGTTGAGCGCCGTCTGCACCGCGCCCTCGGCCCAGCCGGCCGTCCAGGAGATGTCGTCGCCGGCGAGGAAGATGCCGCGCTTGTCCTCGGGCAGGCGGTCCTGCATGAAGTGGGTGAAGAGGCGCCGCTGGTAGCGGTAGTGGCCGGGCAGGTTGGCCTTGAAGGCGCCCATGAAGTAGGGCTCGTTCTCCCAGGAGACCGTCACCGGGTTGCCGATGATGTGCTTCCGGATGTCGACCTTCGGGTAGATCTCGCCGAGCGACTTCAGCATGACCTCCATCCGCTCGCTCGCGGAGAGCGGCAGCCACTTCAGGCTGTCGTCGCACCACGTGTACGAGAGGCAGATGACGGCCGGCTTGTCCGGGCCGTCGTCCAGCAGGTAGGTGCCGCGGGTCATCCGGTCGGTGAGCGTCATCGACATGACGTCCCGGCCGGTCGGATTTCCCCTGTCGTCGACGGCCTTGTCCAGCCAGAACGGCCGGTCGACGGGCACGAAGAGCTTCGACGACTCCATGTAGTGGGTGCGCTCGATCGCCGTCCAGTGGTCGATCGGGAAGAGCGAGTCGTCGCAGGCGATCTTGGAGAGCAGCATCCAGGACTGGGCGGTGAAGATCGCCGCCTGGTAGGTGCGGATGTCGCCGGAGGCGTCGGTGACGGTGATCCGGTTGCCCGCCGTGCGGTTCAGCCGGGTGACGGCCGGCTTCGGCTGCCCGCCCTCGTGCAGCGAGGCCAGCGAGGTGCCCTGCGCCCAGTGGACGATCTTCTCCGGCTCGCGCTCCCACAGGCGCAGCGGCAGCTGCTGCGAGCCGCCGACGATGCCGCGGTGGTGGTCGTCGGCCTCGGTGTAGACGACCCGGAGGATCTCCAGGATGGAGTTGGGGAAGTCGGTGTCCCAGCCGCCGGTGCCGAAGCCGACCTGGCCGAAGATCTCACGGTGCCGGAAGGACTTGAAGGACTCGGACTCGCAGAGGAAGCCGTAGAAGGTCTGGTTGTCGAGCTTCTCGACGAGCTTCGCCCAGATCTCGCGGATGCGCGGGACGTCCCGCTCGCGCATGGCGCGGTTCATGTCGGAGAAGTCGGCGCCCTCGTCCAGGCACCTGTTCCAGGCGTCGGCGACGTCGCGGTAGACCTGCGGCAGGTCGGCGATGGTCTCCGCGTAGTGCGACTCGCCCTTGAGGTCCACCACGGTCGAGGGGGTGGCCTCGGCCAGCGGGTTCGGGAACGGCGAGGTCGTCAGGCCGACCAGGTCGATGTAGTGCTGGAGGGCGGTGGAGGAGGGCGGGAAGCGCATGGCGCCCATCTCCGCCGTCAGCCCCTCGGTCTCCGGGCCCTCGAAGCCGACCGTGCGGAGCCGGCCGCCGATCTGGTCGGCCTCGTAGACGACGGGCTTGAGGCCCATCTTCATCAGCTCGTACGCCGCGATGATGCCGGACAGGCCGCCGCCGACGACCGCGACCTCGGCGCCGTGCTCGGTCGCGGGTATCTGGCCCAGGCCGGCCGGGTGGGCCAGGAAGTCGTCGTAGGCGTACGGGAAGTCCGGGCCGAACATGGTGATCGGCGGCTGCTGCTCGTCGGCGTGCTCGACGGCGTTGGGCACGGTGGACGTCATGGGGTACGGACTCCTTGCACGGAAAACGGGTGGGAGAGGATCGGGGGGCGCTCAGACGAGGGAGCCGTACAGGCCCGGCCTGCGGTCGCGGAGGTACGGGTTCTCCGCGCGGGAGGCCGCCAGGAAGCCGGTGTCGACGTCGCCGATCACCAGGTCCTCGCCGCGGCCCGCGCGGGCCCGGGCGGTGCCGTCGGGGCCGGCGAGCACCGAGAGGCCGACGAACTCGAAGTCGCCCTCGGCCCCGGCCCGGTTGGCGTACGCGATGTAGAGCTGGTTCTCGAAGGCGCGCACCGGGACCACCGACTCGGGGACGATCTCGGCGGGGTGCATCAGCGCGGTCGGCACGAGGAGGAGGTCCGTGCCGGCCAGCGCCTGGGCCCGGACGTTCTCGGGGAACTCGACGTCGTAGCAGATCATCAGGCCGACGGTGACGTCGCCGATGCGGGCCTGGACCAGGGGCCGGTCGCCCGGGGTGAACCACTTCAGCTCGAAGTCGCCGAAGAGGTGGGTCTTCCGGTAGTGCGCGAGGGGGGTGCCGTCGGCTCCGAAGACCGCGGCGGCGTTGTAGATCACGCCGTGCCGCTCGGTGTCGCGCTCCGGGTAGCCGTAGCCGACGGCGAGGCCGTGGCGGGCGGCGATCCCGGCGACCGCGCGGGCGGAGGGGCCGTCGGACGGCTCGGCCAGGCGGGCGATGTCGGCGCCGATGGCGTAGCCGGTGAGGAAGAGCTCGGGGGCCAGCAGCAGGTCCGCCCCGGCGGCCGCGGCGCGCTCGGCGGCCTCGTCGAGGATCCGCAGATTGGCGGTCACGTCACCGAGCCGGCCGGAGCTCTGGAGCAGGGCGGTGCGCAACGCGGGCATGGTGATCCTCGTGGGGGCGGAGGGGAGGGAGGGGCGTCTCCGGGAGACGTCCAAAACGGTACGGTTCCGGGCTCGGCCGGGACAAGACGGGACCGTTGCGGACCGACCGTCGAACCGTTGCGCGATGTACGACCAGGGCGGCGATTCGTTGCGCGGGGGTCAGACCGGGGTCGTACGCGCTCCGCGACCGGCGGCGTACCCCCGGATCGTCCGCCGGCGCGACGACCGGACGGCGCCCCGGCGGAAGAGTGGGGCACGTCCGAACGACCTGCCGGAAGGACCGCCATGAACCCCCGTACGAAGATCGCCGCCGTCGCCGTCGCGCTGCTGCTCGGCGCCGGAGCCGCGGGCGCCGCCACCGCCTCGTCGCCCGCCGCCGCACCGTCGGACACGGCGGCCCCGGCGGCCGACGGGCCCCGGGAGGCCGCCGCGCTGACCGGCACGGCCAAGCTGTTCCGGCCCGCGCCGGCCGACGACGACATCACCTTCTCCTTCGACGCGCACCTGGCGGCGGAGCACCGCGGCGACCCGCAGGCGGCGACCGGCACGTTCCGGTACAGCCACTACGCCAAGGGGCAGGGCGGCTACGCGGTGGCGGAGGTGGACTGCCTGGTCACCGGGGGCGAGGTCGCCGTGGTGACGGGGGTCGTCGTCGACACCGACGTGAAGGAGCTGCGGAAGAAGCGGGTCGGCGTCACGGTGCACGACCTCGGGGAGCGGGACCGGCTGGGCTACAGCTGGGTCGGCCGGGACACGAACCTCAAGGTCCCGCCGTGCCTGAGCTCGGCCCCGTTCGAGACGGTGAAGGCCGGGACGGGCGATTTCGACGTGCTGCCGTGGGAGCCCCCGTACCAGCAGTAGCCCCGGTCAGGCGGGCGAGCCCGAGGAGAAGCGCCGCAGCAGCGGCGAGAGCACCAGGACGGACTTGGTGCGCTCCACGAAGGGCTCGCCCGCGATCCGCTCCAGGACGCGCTCGAAGTGGCGCATGTCGGAGGCGAAGACCTGGACGACGGCGTCCGCGTCACCGGTGACGGTCGACGCGGACACCACCTCGGGATACCGCTCCAGACCCCGCCGGATGTCGTCCGGCGAGGTGTTGTGGCGGCAGTAGATCTCGACGAAGCCCTCCGTCTCCCAGCCGAGCGCCGCCGGGTCCACCCGCACGGTGAAGCCGGTGATGGCGCCCTCGGCCCGGAGCCGGTCCACGCGCCGTTTCACGGCGGGGGCGGAGAGTCCGACGAGCGAGCCGATGTCGGCGTAGCTGCGGCGGGCGTCCTCCGCGAGGGCGTGGACGATGCGTTCGTCGAGGTCGTTGAGTCGCACTACGGGTGGATCACTTCTCTGCGTCGGTGGCCAGTCGGGAGCGGCGCATGCCGTACAGGAAGTAGAACACGAGGCCCGCGAGCATCCAGGCACCGAAGTACACCCAGGTGATCAGGTCGAGGCTGTACATGCTGTATCCGCAGCAGAGGAAGCCGAGGACGGCGAAGACCGGGCCGAAGGGGACCTTGAAGGAGCGCTCCATGTCGGGGCGGGTGAAGCGGAGCACCACGACGGCGACGTTGACCAGCGCGAAGGCGAAGAGCGTGCCGATGCTGGTGGCGTTGACCAGCTCGCCGAGCGGGACGACGGCCGCGAGACCGCCGCAGAGCAGCGAGACGATCAGGGTGTTGGTACGCGGGGTGCCGGTCCTGGCGTCGACCTTGCCGAAGACCTTCGGCACCAGGCCGTCGCGGGACATCGCGAAGAGGATGCGGGTCTGGCCGTAGAGGACGGTGAGGACCACGCTGGCGATGGAGATCACGGCGCCGGCGGCGAGCAGGGTGCCCCAGAAGCTCTGCCCGGTGACGTCGTTCATGATCGCGGCGAGGGTGGCGTCGGTGCCCGCGAACTTCTTCCAGTCCCAGGCGCCGACGGCGACGGCCGCGACGAGGACGTACAGCGCGGTGACGATGACGAGCGAGAGCATGATCGCCCGGGGCAGGTCGCGCTTGGGGTTCTTGGCCTCCTCTCCGGCCGTGGAGGCGGCGTCGAAGCCGATGTACGAGAAGAAGAGGATGGCTCCGGCGGCGCCGACGCTGCCGATGCCGAGCGGCATGAAGTCGGAGTAGTTGCCGGACTTGAAGCCCATGAAGCCGACGGCGCAGAAGAGCACCAGGGCGGCGATCTTCACCACGACCATGATCGTGTTCGCGCGGGCCGACTCCTTGGCGCCGCCGAGCAGGAACAGCATGGCGAGGACGACGACGATCAGCGCCGGCAGGTTGAACACACCGCCGTCGCCGGGCGGCGCGCTGAGCGCGTCGGGGAGGGTGACGCCGATCGTGCCGTCGAGCAGCTCGTTCAGGTACTCGCCCCAGCCGACGGCCACCGCGGCGACCGAGACGCCGTACTCCAGCATCAGGCACCAGCCGCACACCCAGGCGACCAGCTCACCCATCGTTGCGTACGCATACGAGTAGGAGGATCCGGCGACCGGGATCGTGCCCGCCAGCTCGGCGTACGAGAGCGCCGAGAAGAGCGCGGTGAGGCCGGCGAAGACGAAGGCGAGGGTCACGGCGGGGCCGGCCTCGGGAACGGCCTCGCCGAGGACGACGAAGATGCCGGTGCCGAGCGTGGCACCGATGCTGATCATGGTCAGCTGCCACATCGAGAGGGAGCGGCGAAGGCTGCCGCCCTCACCCTGCCCACCCTCCGCGACCAGGCGCTCCACCGGCTTGCGGCGGATGAGGGCGGTCAGGACGGAGGTCTTGGGGACGGTCGTGGACTCGACCGGTGGGGCTGCGCCGTGATCCAGCACTGCGGAGGCTCCTTATCGCTGCCTGTCGGTACGACGGGGACGGCGACGGACGCGTGCCGGTGCGCGGGCATGCCGAAACAGGCCCACGGGGGCAGGAAGTCCGCCGAGCAGGCGGTCCCCGCCACTCCTGGTACGAGGCATGAGCCTAAGGCAGCAGCTTCGCACTTGTAACGCAGCGTTGTTGCGCAACGGCGGATGATCATTGCGCACTTCGGGCTCGGACGGGGAAACATTGCGCGCCTCCGCATGAATCGACACATCGGGGACAGGACGGCTCCGGTGCGCGTGCCTTGACTCCTCGCCCCCGGTGGACCACCCTGCACGCGGCCGACCGGAGGTCCCGGGGATGCGGAGGTGCCGTGTGAGCTGGCTGGATCCCGAGCCCTTCCTGCGCGGCACCGCATGGCGCGACGGCGACCGGCCGGTCCGGGCCGACCCCGCCGACCTGGAACGGCTGCCGTGGGACATCGCGGAGCGGGCGGCGCTGCCGATCGGGGTGCGGGTGGAGTTCCGGGCCGAGCCGGGCACGACGGCGGTGGAACTGCGCTACCGGGCGGCCGTTCCGGCGGCCGGGGACGAACTGCGGGCGCTGCGGCACGTGTTCGCGCTCTGGCGGGGCGGGTCGTGCGCCGGGGAGGTGTTCGCGGAACCGGCGGAGGAGAGCACGGTACGGCTCCGGCTCCCGCCGGGCGGCGGGGAGTTCACGGTCCATCTGCCGGAGGGCCAGGGGCCCGTCGTCCGCGCCCTGCGCGCCGTCGACGGCGCGCTCTCCCCCGCCCCGCGGCGGCCCCGCTGGCTGGTCCAGGGCGACTCGATCACCGAGGGCTGGTGGTCCACCCGGCCGGCCCACGCCTGGCCTGCGGTGGCCGGCCGCGCGCTGGGGCTCGATCCGGTCAATCTCGGCTACGCGGGCGGGGCGCGCGGCGAACTCGCGCTCGCGGAGCACCTCTCCCGGCTCCCGGGCGAGCTGATCACCCTCGCGTTCGGCACCAACTGCTGGGACCGGGTCCCCGCGACGCCGGAATGGCTGCACGCGACGGTGCGGGCCTATGTGGCCCTGATCCGCCGGGGCCACCCCCGCACCCCGCTGCTCCTCGTCTCCCCGGTCCTCCGCCCGGCCGCGGAGCACACCCGCAACGCGGTGGGCGCGACGCTGACGGAGCTGCGCAGGGCGATGGAGCGGGCGGGGCGGGAGCTCGCGGCGGAGGGCGACCACCACCTCCTGGTCCTGTCCGGGCGCCCCCTCCTCACCCCGGAGCACCTGGCGGACGGCCTCCACCCCGACGACGAGGGCCACGCCCGGCTCGCGGCAGCGGTCACGGCCACGCTCCGCCGCTCCGTTGTCGGCATGCACCCTTAGCGGTGCCTCCGCACATACGCCTGAACCCGCACCCCTACGAAAGGGGTGCGGGTTCAGACGCGGAAGCCGAGGCCCGGCACACGGGAGACTCGGAAGGGTCAGCTCCAGCTGGCGTGGAGGGGCTTGCCCTCCGCGTAGCCCGCCGCGGACTGGATGCCGACGACCGCCTTCTCCTCGAACTCGGCGAGCGACCCCGCACCGGCGTAGGTGCAGGAGGACCGCACACCGGCGATGATCGAGTCGATCAGGTCCTCGACGCCCGGACGGGCCGGGTCGAGGAACATCCGCGAGGTGGAGATGCCCTCCTCGAACAGCGCCTTGCGGGCCCGGTCGTAGGACGACTCGTCGGAGGTCCGGTTGCGCACCGCGCGGGCGGACGCCATGCCGAAGGACTCCTTGTAGGCGCGGCCCTGCGCGTCGTGCTGGAGGTCGCCGGGGGACTCGTACGTCCCGGCGAACCAGGAGCCGATCATCACGTTGGACGCGCCGGCGGCGAGCGCCATGGCGACGTCGCGCGGGTGCCGGACGCCACCGTCGGCCCAGACGTGCTTGCCGTACTTCTTCGCCTCGGCGGCGCACTCCAGGACGGCCGAGAACTGCGGGCGGCCGACGCCGGTCATCATGCGGGTGGTGCACATGGCGCCGGGGCCCACGCCGACCTTGATGATGTCGGCGCCGGCCTCGATGAGGTCCTTGACGCCCTCGGCGGCGACGATGTTGCCGGCGACGATCGGGACCTGCGGGTCGAGCGCCCGGACGGTCCTGATGGCGGAGATCATCGACTCCTGGTGCCCGTGGGCGGTGTCGATGACGAGGGTGTCGACGCCCGCGTCGAGGAGCTGCTTGGCCTTGCCGGCCACGTCGCCGTTGATGCCGACGGCGGCGGCGATGCGCAGCTTGCCGTTCGCGTCCACGGCCGGAGTGTACAGGGTGGCGCGCAGGGCGCCCTTGCGGGTGAGGATGCCGGCCAGCTTGCCGTCCGCGTCCACGGCGGGGGCGTAACGGCGGTTGGCGGTGTCGAGCGTGTGGAACGCCTCGCGGGGGTCGATGTCCGCGTCCAGCAGCAGGAGGTCCTTGGACATGACCTCGGAGAGCTGGGTGAAGCGGTCGACGCCGGTGAGGTCGGCGTCGGTGACGACGCCGACGGGGCGGCGGTGCTCGTCGACGACGACGCCGGCCTCGTGCGCCCGCTTGGGCAGCAGGGCGAGGGCGTCCGCGACGGTCTGGTGCGGCTCCAGCACGATCGGGGTGTCGAGGACCAGGTGGCGGCCCTTGACCCAGGAGATGACCTCGGTGACGACCTCGATCGGGATGTCCTGGGGGATGACGACGAGGCCGCCCCGGCGGGCGACGGTCTCGGCCATGCGGCGGCCGGCGATCGCGGTCATGTTGGCGACGACCAGCGGGATCGTCGTACCGGTGCCGTCGGGCGCGGAGAGGTCGACGGCCTGACGGGAGCCGACGGCCGATCGGCTCGGCACCATGAAGACATCGTCGTACGTGAGGTCGTACGGCGGCTTGACGTCATTGAGGAAACGCACGTGCTGACATCCCAGTCGTTCGGATCGGCCCCTAGGCATTTCAGCCAGGGGAAAAAGCACGTAGTTCATTGTCCCACGTCAGGGGTGTGGGGTGCTGCGGGCGGATCGTCCGAGCCTTGCGCGGAGGCGCTTGTGCGATCCTCCCAACCACCGAGTACGAGGAGGACCGCGAGGCCCTGACGGCTGGTGCGGGCCGCCGCGGAGAAGACCTCCTGCGCGATGGCCCAGTCGTCGGGTTCGGCCTCGGCATAAGCCTGCCAGCCGGTCATCACGATCGCCATGGGTTCGCGCATATCGGCCAGGCAGTCGGCGAGGGCGTCCCAGTTGCGGCCGAACCAGACGGGCAGCGGGAGGGCCCGGACGCAACGGTTCATGAAGGCGGTCTTGTCGGTGACCCCGTGCAGGTCGAGGACGACGGCGTCATCGAGTTGCATCCTCGACCACCTCCCGGAAGCTCTCGTAGTGGTCGTCCGTGTAGTACGCCTCCCCCTCCTGTCCGGTGACGATGCGGCGGGCCCCGCGGTCGCGCTCGCCGGGGGTGCGGACGGTGTACTCGTGGTAGTAGCCGCGTTTCCGCCGCGGCAGGATCCGCTCGAAGTTGGAGAAGACGGCGCCGTCCCTGGCGTACGGGTAGGGGCCGCCGGCGCGGATCAGGGCGAGCGTGTGCCGGGCCTCCGGCGGCAGCTCCGCCTCGCGGACGGTGGGCAGCCCCGAGGCGCGCGAGGCGGTGGCGGAGGGGGCCGGGGCGGCGGCGGTGGCGGTGGACGTGCCCGTCCCGGCGGAGCAGCCGGTGAGGAGCAGCGACAGTCCGGCCAGGAGGGCGAGCACCGGCCGGACGCAGCGAGCGATCATGCCCCGATGCTGTCACCGCCCGCGCGGCCCCGCCCGGGGGACGCGCCCGGATGCGCGGAGGGCGCCGACCGTGCCCGCGGGGGGGGCCCGACCGTTGGGTGGTGAGCGGGCGCCCGTTCCCGTGTCCGGGGCGGGGCGGGCGTGCGCCGGGCGCGGGCCCGGGCTGAACTCGGTGAGCAGGTAGTCGGCGGCCGAGCGGTCGGTCACCAGGCTGGTGACGAGGCCGGAGCGGAGCACCGCGCCGATCGCCGCCGCCTTGCGCTGGCCGCCCGCGATGGCGACGACCTCGGGGATCCGGCGCAGCCGGTCCGCCTCGACGGTGATGCACCGCTCGCCCAGGTCGCGGCCGACCCGGCGGCCCTCGGCGTCGAAGAGGTGCGCGGACATCTCGGCGGCCACGCCGAGGGAGGCGTAGTGTGCCCGCTCCTCCTCGGAGAGCATGTCGTGGACGGTGGAGATGCCCGGCTCCCAGGAGCCGATGGAGACGCAGGCGACCGTGACCTTGTCGAAGTACTCAAAGGCCCGGGCGATGCCGGTCTGGCTGCGCAGGGCGGCGGCGGTGGCCGGGTCCGGGAGCAGCATGGGCGCATAGATGGGGTGGGCCTCGCCGCCGGAGACCTGGGCGGCGCGCCGGACCGCCTCGACCGAGCCGCGCTCGGCGGTCCCGGCGTCGTACACGCCGGTGAGCTGGACGACCGTGCACGGGGGCAGCCGGTCGAGGGCGGCCGCCATGTGGATGGTCGAGCGACCCCAGGCCAGGCCGAGGACGTCGCCCTCGGTGACCAGCTCGCCGAGCAGGTCGGCGGCGACCTCGCCCAGGTTCTCGGGGTCGGGCGACTCGTCGTCCTCGGCCGGGGACTCCACGACGACGGCGTGGCGGAGCCCGTAGCGGGCGCGCAGCGCGTCGGAGCGTTCGGCGTCCAGCTCGGCCGGTACCCGGATCTCGATGCGTACGAGATCCCGCTCCAGAGCGGTCTCCAGGACCCGGGCCACCTTGAAGCGGCTCACGCCGAACTCCTCGGCGATCTGGATCTTGGACTTCCCCTCCAGGTAGAAGCGACGGGCCATGGCCGCCGCCTGCACCAGCTCCGCGGGGCCCATCCGCAGGGCTGATCGTCCCGCCGACATTCCCGCCACCGCGATCTCCTCACTGCTGTTCACGCACCGCTGTCCACGGTCCGTGTTCGTTCACACTCTGGACCCGCTGTTCATCCTGTCAGAAACGGCGGGCCTTGATCAGTCCTGTCGGCGGCCCGTCGGACCGCGTTCACCGGCCGGAGGCTCAGTGGCCACATGCCCAGGCGGCACCGGCCGTGGCGGCCTCCGCCCTGGCCCGCAGCGCGGCCACCGCGGCGGCCGGGTCGGCCGCCCCGTAGACCGCCGAGCCGGCCACGAAGACGTCGGCGCCCGCCTCGGCGCAGCGCTCGATGGTCGACTCGGAGACGCCGCCGTCGACCTGCAGCCACAGCTCCAGGCCGTGCTTGGCGATCAGCTCACGGGTGCGGCGGATCTTGGGCAGCATGATGTCGAGGAACGCCTGGCCGCCGAAGCCGGGCTCGACGGTCATGATGAGCAGCATGTCGAGCTCGGGGAGCAGGTCCTCGAAGGGCTCGATGGGGGTGGCCGGCTTGAGCGCCATGGAGGCCCGGGCGCCCTTGGCGCGGATCTCCCGGGCGAGCCGGACCGGCGCGGCCGCGGCCTCCACGTGGAAGGTGACGGAGCCGGCGCCCGCTTCGACGTACTGCGGCGCCCAGCGGTCCGGGTCCTCGATCATCAGATGGCAGTCGAGGGGGGTGTCGGTCGCCCGGCTCAGCGACTCGACGATCGGCACGCCCAGCGTCAGGTTGGGCACGAAGTGGTTGTCCATGACGTCGACGTGCAGCCAGTCGGCGCCGTCGACGGCCTTGGCCTCGTCCGCGAGGCGGGCGAAGTCTGCGGAGAGGATGCTGGGATTGATCTGCGCCATGTGCCAAGCCTGCCACGTTCTCGGGGGGTTCTTTGCCGCGAACCGGTGAGTAGCAATCTCGCCACCGGACGTACTGGTACGGACCAGTGGAAACCGTCAGGCGGTCCGGCGGACGAGTGCCAGATACATGGCGTCCGTACCGTGCAGATGCGGCCACAGCTGGACGTCGGGACCGTCTCCGAGCGCGTCGACGCCGGGGAAGTACGGGCGGGCGTCGATCAGCTCGCCGCCGCCGAGCTTCTTGAGGACGTCGTCGACCACGACCCGGGTCTCGGCGAGGTGCGGCGAGCAGGTCGCGTACCCGACGACGCCGCCGACCCGGACGGCCTTCAGCGCCTCGGTGAGCAGCCCGCGCTGGAGCGGGCCGAAGCCGTCGAGGTCCTCGGGGCGGCGGCGCCAGCGGGCCTCGGGGCGGCGGCGCAGCGCGCCGAGCCCGGAGCAGGGCACGTCGACCAGGACGCGGTCGAAGGAGCCCTCGCGCCACGGCGGGCGGGTGCCGTCGGCGGCGATGACCTGGTACGGGCCGGGGTTGCCGGCCAGGGCGCGCTCGACGAGCCGGGCGCGGTGCGGCTGCTTCTCGGAGGCGAGCAGGGCGGCGCCGCGTTCGGCGGCCAGCGCGCCGAGCAGGGCGGCCTTGCCGCCGGGGCCGGCGCAGCCGTCGAGCCAGCGGGTGTCGGGGCCGTCCAGCGGCGCGTTCGCCAGCGCGATCGCGACGAGCTGGCTGCCCTCGTCCTGGACGCCGGCCCGGCCGTCCCGGACGGCCTCGAGGGCGCCGGGCTCGCCGCCCTCGCTGAGCCGCAGGGCGTACGGGGACCAGCGCCCCGGCTCGGTCTCGGCGGCCTCGGCCAGCTCCGCGACGGTGGACCGGCCGGGCCGGGCGACCAGGGTGACCTCGGGCCGCTCGTTGTCGGCCGCCAGGAGCGCCTCGATGCCGGCGCGGCCGCCGCCGAGCGCGTCCCAGAGCGCGGAGACCACCCAGCGGGGGTGGGAGTGGACGACGGCGAGGTGGTCCTCGGCGTCCTTCTCGTACGGCGGGGCGACCTCGGCCACCCAGGCGTCGAGGTCCTGCCGCGTGATCTTCCGCAGCACCGCGTTGACGAACTTGGCCCGCCCCTCGCCGAGCACCGCGCGGGCCAGCTCGACGGTGGCGGAGACGGCGGCGTGCGGCGGGATGCGCGTGCCGAGCAGCTGGTGCGCGCCGAGCGACAGCACGTCGAGCACCGGCGGGTCGACCTCGCGCAGCGGCCGGTCGACGCAGGCCGCGATGATCGCGTCGTACGTCCCCTGGCGGCGCAGCGTCCCGTAGACCAGCTCGGTCGCCAGGGCCGCGTCCCGCGCCTCGAAGCCCTCCTTCTCGCGCGCCTTCCGCAGCAGCGGCGGCAGCACGAGGTTGGCGTAGGCGTCCCGCTCGTCGACCGCCCGCAGCACCTCGAAGGCGAGCATCCGCACCGGATCCTTCTTGGGCCGGCGGTGGGGCTTGGGGGGACGGCGACGTGCCTGCTCGCTCAAAGGTGCTCCGCGTGACGAAATGAGGGGTCGAACCCGTCCAGCCTACGTCCGCGCGCCCCTACCGGGGAAAACGCCCCCGGCGGACCGCCCACGCCTCGGCGGCGAGGAGGCAGGTGACGGGTGCGGCGCCGCCGCCGTCCGCCTCGAAGGCGAGGAGCACGGGCGGCTCCTCGCCGGTGCTCCGGACGACCTCGGCCCGCTCCTCCGCCGTGGGCGCGCGGAAGACGGGGTCCATGAAGGCCGTCGGGCACCGCACGTAGAGCACGTCCGTCAGCTCCACCTCGAGGCCGTGGTGGTACGTGAGGTCGTACCCGGCGGCCAGGGTGAGCCGGCTGCCGTCGTACCGGCGCAGCTCCCAGGCGTCCCAGGGGCCGTCCGGGAGCGGCAGCGGGATCACGCGCCCAGGCGCTCGCCCGGGGCGATGCGGACGCCGCGGGCCCAGTCGGCGGCCTTCATGGGCTTCTTGCCCTGGGGCTGGACCCACAGGAGCTCGACGGCGTGGGAGCCGGTGCCCGCGTACACGTTGTTCTTGCCGGCCGCGAGCTCGCCGGGGGCGAGGTCGGTGCGGTCCGCGACCGGGGCGGCCTGGATGAGCTTGAGGCGCTCGCCGCGGAAGAGGGTCCAGGCGCCGGGGGCCGGGGTGCAGCCGCGGACCACGCGGTCCACCCGCAGGGCGGGCGCGGCGAAGTCGACGTGGGCGTCCTCGACCTCGATCTTCGGGGCGAGGCTGATGCCGTCGGCGGGCTGTGGGACGGCCTTGAGCGTGCCGTCCTCGATGCCGTCCATGGTGGCCGAGAGCAGCCCGGCGCCCGCGAAGGCGAGCCGGGTGAGGAGGTCGCCGCTGGTGTCGGTGGGCCGGATCTCCTCGGTGATCACGCCGTAGACGGGTCCGGAGTCGAGGCCCTTCTCGATCTGGAAGGTGCTCGCCCCGGTCACCTCGTCGCCCGCCATCAGCGCGTGCTGGACGGGGGCCGCGCCGCGCCAGGCGGGGAGGAGCGAGAAGTGCAGGTTGACCCAGCCGTGCGCGGGGATGTCGAGGGCCTTCTGCGGCAGCAGCGCGCCGTAGGCGACGACCGGGCAGCAGTCCGGGGCGATCTCGCGCAGCCGGGCGAGGAAGTCCTCGTCGCGGGGGTGCGCCGGCCGCAGGATCTCGATGCCCTCCTCCTCGGCCCGCTGCGCGACCGGGCTGGCGACGAGCCGCCGGCCGCGGCCCGCGGGCGCGTCGGGACGGGTGACCACGGCCGCGACCTCGTGGCGGCCGGAGGCGAGCAGGGCGTCCAGGGCGGGGACGGCGACCTCGGGGGTGCCTGCGAAGACGAGCTTCATGGGTGGCGACTGCCTGTCTGTCCGGGGGCGTTGCGGGCGACGCACCAGTCTAGGGCCCGGGAGGGGGCGTACGCGGCGGCGAGCGCCCCGCGCATATGCGTGTACGCCCCCGCAGCGTGACCCAACTCCCGGTGGCGCGTTGGTCAAGAGAGATTGACCGTACCGGGCCGCCGTCCCCCTGCGGCACGCCCTTCCATCGCCGGTTCGAGAGGCTTTCACATGGCCGACCACGCAACCCACGACGCCCAAGCCCGGGCGAGCCTGCATCTGTTGGTGCGGGACATCGAGCGGGTCCGGCGGCAGGTGGACGCACTGCGCACGCTCACGGCCCAGCTGGGCAATGTCTACCGCCCTCGCCGCTCCGGCCCGTCCACGGGCTTCGTCGTCTACGGCCGCGCGCCCGCCCCCACCGTGCGGCTCGCCCAGGAGCTCCGCGACAGCGTCGAGACCCTGGTGACCGCCGCCGTCGAGTTCGACCGCTCCCTCGGCTTCTCCTGGGACGCCGTGGGCTCCGCGCTCGGCGTCACCAAGCAGGCCGTCCACCGCCGTTACGGTGCCCGCCGGGCGCCCGCGCAGCCGGTGGTGGAGCCGGAGCGCGGCGCCGAGCCGGGCGTGACCCGGACGCTGCCGTCGGTGCCGGCCGCCCGCTCGATGCCGCCGCAGCCCACCTCGGGGAGCGCCACCCTCCGCGACGAGCCCCGCTCGCCCGCCTTCCCCAGCCCGCGCAACGGCTGACCTCGCGGAGCCGACGACCGGCCGCCACCCCCTGGCCCGAGGGGGCGGCGGCCGTCGTCGTACCCGGCGCTCCTCCGGGCGTCAGCCGATGTCCGGCGGATCCACCCTGATCCGTACGGTGTCCCCGGTGCCGCGCGCCTGACGGCTCGCCCGGGCGTGCTTGAGGGCCTGCGCGAGGGCCGCGCCGCTGCCGGGCGGCACCCGGACCAGGGCGCGGTCCCACTGCTCGCCGGGCGGCGGGTCGCCGGGCCGGCGGGCGGAGCCGGGGCGGACCACCGGCAGCGGCACCGGCCCCAGGACCTCCGCGTCCATCGGCAGCGCCGCGGCCGCCAGGAAGGTCTCCACCGACTCGGCCGGCCCGCTCACCGCGGCCATCCGGGAGACCGGCGGGAAGCCCAGCTCGGCGCGCTCGGCCAGCTCCCGCTGGGCGTGCCCGACCGGGTCCCAGCGGACCAGGGCCTGCACGGGCCGCAGCGTCGGCTCGGCGACCACCACCACGGTGCCGCCCTGCTCCTGCCCCCGGACCAGCGAGGCCGCGTCCATCCAGCGGCGCAGCGCCTCCTCGCCGGCCCGCAGGTCGGGGCGGCCGAGCAGCGCCCAGCCGTCGAGCAGCAGCGCCGCCGCGTAGCCCCCGTCGGCGACCGGTTCGGCACCGGGGGTGGAGACGACGAGGGCGGGGCGGTCCGGGACCCGGTCGAGGACGTGGTCGCGGCCGGAGGTCCGTACCGGCACGGCCGGGAAGGCCCGGCCCAGCTCCTCCGCGGTCCGCCGGGCGCCGACCACCTGGGCCCGCAGCCGGGTCGAGCCGCACGCCTCGCAGTGCCAGGCGGGGGCCGCGCGCCCGCACCAGCCGCAGTGCAGCTCGCGCTGGTCGGGTGCCTCCAGCGGCCCGGCGCAGTGGCGGCAGCGGGCGGGCGTCCGGCACTGCTGGCAGGCGAGCCGGGGCACGTACCCCCGGCGGGGCACCTGGATCAGCACCGGGCCGGTGCGCAGCCCGTCCCGGAGGGTCTCCCAGGCGAGCGACGGCAACCGGGCGGCGCGGGCGGCGCCGTCCCGGGCGAGGAGGTCGTCCCCGACGGTACGGACGAGGGGCGCGGCCCGGCGGACCTGGTCGCGGCTCGCGGCGAGCGGCCGGGCCCAGCCGGACTCGACGAGCTGCGCGGCCTCCACGGTGCAGCCGGTGGCGCCGAGGAGGAAGGCGCACCGGTCGTGGGCGGCGCGCAGCAGCAGCACCTCGCGGGCGTGCGGCTGGGGGGCGTGCGGGTCGCTGTGGCTGCCGTCCCCGTCGTCCCAGATGACGACGAGGCCCAGGTCCTCGACCGGCGCGAACATGGCGGCCCGGGTGCCGACGACGGCCCGCACGGAGCCGCGCCGTACGGCGAGCCACTGCCCGTACCGCTTCTCGGGGCCGGCCTCGGCGGTGAGCACCGCGTGCCGCCCCTCCCCCAGGACGGCGGTGAGCGCCGCGTCGACCCGCCCGACGGCCCGCCCGTCGGGCACGACGACGAGGGCGCCGCGTCCGGAGGCGAGCGTGGCGGCCACCGCGCGGGCGATCTCCTCGGCCCAGTACGGCCCCGGCAGCGCCGTCCAGACCGCCCGCGGCGTCCCGCCGCGCGCCAGCGACTCCAGGAACGCGGCCCCCTGCTCGTACCGCCCCCAGCTGCCCGCGGCGGGCGGCGGGGGCGGCGGCAGCGGCGCGGGCGAGGAGCGGCGCTCGGCGGCGGCGCTGCGCGGCGGCACGGCGAGCTGGAGCACGTCGGCGAGGCTTCCCGCGTACCGGTCGGCGACGGCCCGCGCGAGCCCGAGCAGCTCGGGCCCTAGCACGGGCTCGGGCGACACCACGTCGGCGAGCGCGGCCAGCGGCCCGGAGTAGTCGGAGGCGGCCCGCCGCTCGACGAGGAACCCGTCGATCAGCCGCCCGCCCTCCCGCCGCCCGCCCCGCACCTGCCCGGCCCCGGCCCCGAACCGCACCCGCACCCGCACCCCCGGCCGGGCGACCTCGTCGAGCTCCTCGGGCACCGCGTAGTCGAAGAACTGGTCGAGGTGGAGCGCCCCCTTGTTCACCACCACCCGCGCGACCGGCAGCTCCTTGGCGAGCGCGGCCCCCCGCCAGGTCCGCGGCTTCGCCTTCGGCACCTTCGCCTTCCGCACGGTCTCCCGGATGAGCGCGAGCTGCTCGGGCCCCTCGGGATTCTCCTTCTCGCTGCTCACAGCCCCATACCTACCAGACCGCTCGGACAACGGGGGAAGGCCGAGGCCCGGGGGGGCGCGTCGTGGTGGCCCGGGCGGGGGGTGGGTGCGG
>NZ_JBHYKM010000034.1:49736-53670 GCF_042741435.1 Streptomyces sp. NPDC058955
CGGGCTATACACCTCCGCCCGCCCCCCCCCCCAAAACCCCCCCCCCCCCCCCCAACCGGGGCCAGCGCGGCGCCCGCCCCCCGCGGCCGGGGGCCCGGGGCCTCGGTGGTGTTCCGGTGCGCCTTACAGGCCGGCGGCCTTCTTCAGGGCGTCGACGCGGTCGGTGCGCTCCCAGGTGAAGTCCGGCAGCTCGCGGCCGAAGTGGCCGTAGGCGGCGGTCTGGGAGTAGATCGGGCGGAGCAGGTCGAGGTCGCGGATGATCGCGGCCGGGCGGAGGTCGAAGACCTCGCCGATGGCGTTCTCGATCTTCTCGGTCTCGACCGTGTTGGTGCCGAAGGTCTCGACGAAGAGGCCGACGGGCTCGGCCTTGCCGATGGCGTACGCGACCTGGACCTCGCAGCGGGCGGCGAGGCCCGCGGCGACCACGTTCTTGGCGACCCAGCGCATGGCGTAGGCGGCCGAGCGGTCGACCTTGGACGGGTCCTTGCCGGAGAAGGCGCCGCCGCCGTGGCGGGCCATGCCGCCGTACGTGTCGATGATGATCTTGCGGCCGGTGAGGCCGGCGTCGCCCATCGGGCCGCCGATCTCGAAGCGTCCGGTCGGGTTGACCAGCAGGCGGTAGCCCTCGGTGTCGAGCTTGATGCCGTCCTCGACGAGCTCCTTCAGGACGTGCTCGACGACGAACTCGCGGATGTCGGGCGCGAGCAGCGAGTCGAGGTCGATGTCCGAGGCGTGCTGCGAGGAGACGACGACCGTGTCGAGGCGGACGGCCTTGTCGCCGTCGTACTCGATGGTGACCTGGGTCTTGCCGTCGGGGCGCAGGTACGGGATGGTCCCGTTCTTGCGGACCTCGGTGAGGCGGCGGGAGAGCCGGTGCGCGAGGTGGATCGGCAGCGGCATCAGCTCGGGGGTCTCGTCCGAGGCGTAGCCGAACATCAGGCCCTGGTCGCCGGCGCCCTGCTTGTCGAGCTCGTCCTCGTCGCCCTCGACCCGCTGCTCGTAGGCGGTGTCGACACCCTGCGCGATGTCCGCGGACTGCGACCCGATGGACACCGACACGCCGCAGGAGGCGCCGTCGAAGCCCTTCTTCGAGGAGTCGTACCCGATCTCGAGGATCTTGTTGCGGACGAGGGTGGGGATGTCCGCCCACGCCTTGGTGGTCACCTCGCCGGCGACGTGCACGAGGCCGGTGGTGATCAGCGTCTCGACGGCGACGCGGGAGGTGGGGTCCTCCCGGAGCAGCGCGTCGAGGATGGTGTCGCTGATCTGGTCAGCGATCTTGTCGGGGTGTCCCTCGGTGACGGACTCCGAGGTGAACAGACGACGGGACACAACGCTCCCTGGGGTTGCAGCGGCTGCTGGCTACTCTCTTCGCGGACCGGCAGGGGGCTGCGCCCCGCGACGTTCCACGGACAGTCTATCGGGCCAGGTCGGACCTTGGACCAGGTGTCTCGCCTGGCGAATGGCCGGTGGCGGCCCGAACCGGCCACGGACGGGGCCGGAGCGGGGTGCCGGATGGGGCGCAGATCACTCGCACCCCGGCGTTTCGCGCGCCCCTCGCCCCGGATCGGGCCCGGATCCGGTCAACATCCGGTCCGGGCCGTCCGTCAGGCGGTCCGCTCCCGCAGGCGCGGCAGGACGAGGTCCCAGACGGTCTCGGCGAGGGCTTCCTTCGGGCCGTACGGGACCGGGGTCTCGGTGCCGTCGGCGGCGAGGACCACGGCCTCGTTCTCCTCCGAGCCGAAGGTCTTGCGCTCGCCGACCTCGTTGACGACGAGGAGGTCGCAGCCCTTGCGGGCGAGCTTGGCGCGTCCGTTGGCGAGCACGTCGTCGGTCTCGGCGGCGAAGCCGACGACGACCTGGCCGGGCAGGGCGCGGTCGGCGGAGAGCTCGGCGAGGATGTCGGGGTTGCGGACCAGTTCGATGGTCGGCGCTCCCCCGTCGTCGGTCTTCTTGATCTTGCCGGTGGCGTACGCGGCCGGGCGGAAGTCGGCGACGGCGGCGGCCATGACGACCGCGTCGGCGTCGGCGGCGGCCTTGAGGACGGCCTCGCGGAGCTGGACGGCGGTGCCGGTGTGGACGACGTCGACGCCGGCCGGGTCGGGCAGGCCGGTGTTGGACTCGACGAGGGTGACCCGGGCGCCGCGCGCGGCGGCGGCCTTGGCGAGGGCGTACCCCTGCTTGCCGGAGGAGCGGTTGCCCAGGTAGCGGACCGGGTCGAGGGGCTCGCGGGTGCCGCCGGCGCTCACCACGACGTGGCGGCCGGCGAGGTCCGGGGCGGTGACGCCGCGGGCGAGGATCCGTCGGCAGACGTCGAAGATCTCGCCGGGGTCGGGGAGCCGGCCCTTGCCGGTGTCGACGCCGGTGAGGCGGCCGACGGCGGGCTCGATGACGACGGCGCCGCGGCGGCGGAGGGTGGCCACGTTCTCCTGGGTGGCCGGGTGCTCCCACATCTCGGTGTGCATGGCGGGGGCGAAGACGACCGGACAGCGCGCGGTGAGCAGCGTGTTGGCGAGGAGGTCGTCGGCGAGGCCGTGGGCTGCCTTGGCGAGCATGTCGGCGGTGGCGGGGGCGACGACGACGAGGTCGGCGGCCTGGCCGATGCGGACGTGCGGGACCTCGTGGACGGAGTCCCAGACCTCGGTGGAGACCGGGTTGCCGGAGAGCGCGGACCAGGTGGCGGCGCCGACGAAGTGGAGCGCGGAGTCGGTGGGGACGACGCGGACGTCGTGGCCCGACTCGGTGAGCCGGCGCAGCAGCTCGCACGCCTTGTAGGCGGCGATCCCGCCGCTCACGCCCAGGACGACCTTCGGCTTGGTCACGGTTGTCTCTCCCCACGCGGCTGCGTGTTCTCGGCTGGCGGACGACTCCATGAGACACCACAGGCCCGGCGGAAGGACCGCCGGGCCTGGGGTGACGAACGCAACGCTTACTGAACGGGGCCCTCGACGGCCTCGGAGGTCAGCAGACCCGCGTTGATCTCGCGCAGGGCGATCGAGAGCGGCTTCTCGTGGACGTGGGTGTCGACGAGGGGACCGACGTACTCCAGCAGGCCCTCACCGAGCTGCGAGTAGTACGCGTTGATCTGACGCGCGCGCTTGGCCGCGTAGATCACGAGGCTGTACTTCGAGTCCGTGGCCTCGAGCAGCTCGTCGATCGGCGGGTTGATGATGCCCTCGGGCGCGGTGATGGAAGAGGACACGCTCTACCTTCCGAAGATGGATAAAAGATCAGACTACGTGCATCAACGTTAGCAGCTCGCGCGCGACGTCCTCGACGGAGGTGTTGACGAGCGTGGTGTCGAACTCCGACTCGGCGGCGAGTTCGACCTTGGCGGCGGCCAGACGCCGTTCGATGACCTCGGGCGACTCGGTGCCGCGGCCGGTGAGCCGGCGGACCAGCTCCTCCCAGCTCGGCGGGGCCAGGAAGACCAGCCGGGAGTCGGCCATGGACTCCTTCACCTGGCGCGCGCCCTGGAGTTCGATCTCCAGGAGCACGGGCTCGCCCTTCTCCAGGCGCTCGACGACCGCGCTGCGGGGCGTGCCGTAGCGGTTGCCCGCGAACTCGGCCCACTCCAGGAGCTCACCGTTGGCGATCAGCTTGTCGAACTCGTCGTCCGTGACGAAGAAGTACTGGACGCCGTGCTTCTCGCCCGGGCGGGGCTTTCGTGTCGTGGCCGACACCGAGAGCCAGACCTCGGGGTGGACCTTGCGCATATGAGCGACGACCGTGCTCTTGCCGACCCCTGAGGGGCCGGAGAGCACGGTCAGCCGCGGACGTACCTCTGCTGCCATGCAGCGATTATTCCAGTATCGCCGGGGTGCCCGGGACGCATGTCCCGGTACGGCCCCCGGCCCCGGCGCCGGATCAGGCGCCGGCGCCGCCGCACAAGCGCGGCAGGGTGGCGGTCTGGTTTGAGCCGAGGACACCGACA
>NZ_JBHYKM010000034.1:53680-65159 GCF_042741435.1 Streptomyces sp. NPDC058955
ATGTCTCCCGGGGGGGGGGGGGCGCCGGCCCGCGGCCCGCGCCCCCCCCCCCCGCCCGCCCCCCCCGCCCCCCCCCCCGCGCCGCCGAACTCGCGCTCCAGGGAGGCGATCTGGTTGGAGCCGAGACCTCGGACACGGCGGCTCTCGGAGATGCCGAGCCGCTCCATGATCTGCTTGGCGCGGACCTTGCCGACGCCGGGAAGGGACTCAAGGAGGGCGGAGACCTTCATCTTGCCGATGACGTCGTTCTCCTGGCCCTGCTTGATGACCTCGTGGAGGGAGGCGCCGGAGTGCTTGAGTCGATTCTTGACCTCGGCCCGCTCCCGGCGAGCCGCGGCGGCCTTTTCGAGCGCGGCTGCGCGCTGTTCAGGGGTAAGGGGCGGAAGAGCCACGCCTACGTCACCTCGGATGTCGATCTGTCGGATACGGACCGGTGAGGGACCTGGTCGACCCACACCAGTGGAGCAACGTCCAACGACGTGACCGTTGGACGTCTGCCCTGCCCCGGAGACTAGCGGGCGTGGCCGCTCCAGTCAGCGAGAACAGCGGAAAAGTCCTGGTCAGCCTCGCTCGACCAGGACTTTTCCGGCATATCGACCCGGATTTCTGCCAAGTTTTCGTCAAGTGGCGCCGTGGGCGGCCGTCCGGGGCCGCCGTCCGCTCCCACCTGCGGGGATGCCGGGACGGCGGCGGGGACGGGTCAGCCGGCGACGGCCGCCCGGATCTCGTCCGCGTAGCGCGCCGCCGCGTCCCGCAGGGCGGACGCGTCCGGTCCGGCGCTCAGCACGCCCCGGCTCACGTTCGGGACGACGTTGCGGACCGCGTCCCCGAAGACGACCGGGAGGTCCGCCGCGGTGGCGCCCTGGGCGCCGATGCCGGGGGCGAGCAGCGGGCCGTTGATGTCGAGGTCGAAGGAGGAGAGGTCGCCGAGGGTGGCGCCGACGACCGCGCCGAAGGAGCCCATGGGGGTCTCCCCCGCGTTCTCCTCGGCGAGGTGGGCGAGCATGGTCGCGCCGATGGTGCGCCCGTCCTCGCGGACGGCCCGCTGGACCTCGCCGCCCTCCGGGTTGGAGGTCAGCGCGAGCACGAAGAGGCCGGCGCCGGACTCGCGGGCCAGGTCGACGGCCGGCTTCAGGGAGCCGTAGCCGAGGTACGGGGAGACCGTGAGGGCGTCGGAGAAGAGCGGGGAGTCCTTCCGGAGGAACGCCTCCGCGTAGGCGGCCATGGTGGAGCCGATGTCGCCGCGCTTGGCGTCCATGACGACCAGGCCGCCCGCGGCGCGCAGGTCGGCGGTGGCGCGCTCCAGGACGGCGATGCCGCGCGAGCCGAAGCGCTCGAAGAAGGCGGCCTGCGGCTTGAAGACGGCGACGGTGTCCGCCAGCGCCTCGACCACGGTGTACGTGAAGCGCTCCAGGCCGGCGATGTCGTCGGCGAGGCCCCAGGAGCCGAGCAGGGAGGCGTGCGGGTCGATGCCGACGCAGAGCGGGCCGCGCTCGTCCATGGCGGAGCGCAGACGGGTGCCGAAGGAGGGGGTCACTGGGCGGCCTTTCGGTGGTCGGCGCCGACGGCCTCGGCGATCGTGGCGTACGGGGAGGCCGCGAGGCGCGCGGCGAGGCCCTTGTGGATGGCGCGGGCGTAGCAGGGGCCCTCGTAGATGAAGGCGCTGTAGCCCTGGATCAGGGTGGCGCCGGCGAGGATCCGCTGCCAGGCGTCCTCGGCGTTCTCGATGCCGCCGACGCCCACCAGGACGATCCGGTCGCCCACGCGCGCGTACAGGCGGCGCAGGACCTCCAGGGAGCGCTCCTTGAGCGGGGCGCCGGAGAGGCCGCCGGTCTCCTGGACGAGGGCCGGGGCGGAGCGCAGGCCGAGGCCCTCGCGGGCGATGGTGGTGTTGGTGGCGATGATGCCGTCCAGGCCGAGCTCGACGGCGAGGTCGGCGACGGCGTCCACGTCCTCGTCGGCGAGGTCGGGGGCGATCTTCACCAGGAGCGGGACGCGGCGGTCGGTGACCGTGCGGTCGGCGGCCTCGCGGACGGCGGTGAGCAGCGGGCGCAGCGACTCGGTGGCCTGGAGGTTGCGCAGGCCGGGGGTGTTCGGCGAGGAGACGTTGACGACGAGGTAGTCGGCGTGGGCGGCGAGCCGCTCGGTGGACTTCACGTAGTCGGCGGCGGCGTCGGCCTCCTCGACGACCTTGGTCTTGCCGATGTTGACGCCGACGACGGTCCTGAAGACCGGCACGCGCGCGTGGAGGCGGGCGGCGACGGCGGCGGAGCCCTCGTTGTTGAAGCCCATGCGGTTGATCAGGGCCCGGTCGGGGACGAGGCGGAAGAGCCGCTTCTTGGGGTTGCCGGGCTGGGCCTCGCCGGTGACCGTGCCGATCTCGACGTGGTCGAAGCCGAGCATGGCCATGCCGTCGATGGCGACGGCGTTCTTGTCGAAGCCGGCGGCGAGGCCGAAGGGGCCGTGCATGCGGAGGCCCAGGGCCTCGGTGCGCAGTTCCTCGTACCGGGGGGCGAGGACGGCGGCGACGAAGGTGCGCAGGACGGGGACGCGGGCGGCCAGCCGGATCCAGCGGAAGGCGAGGTAGTGGGCCTTCTCGGGGTCCATGCGCTTGAAGACGAGCTGGAAGAAGAGCTTGTACATGGTGGTGTCCTCATGAAGAGGGGGACACCGTTTCCGGTGTCCCCCTCGGTGGCTGCTAGTCGCGGGCCGCGGTCAGGTGTTCGGCGTGTTCCTGGAGGGAACGGACGCCGACGTCGCCGTGGTTGAGGGCGTCGATGCCCTGCACGGCCGCGGCGAGCGCCTGCACCGTGGTGAGGCACGGGACGCCGCGGGACACCGCCGCCGTGCGGATCTCGTAGCCGTCGAGGCGGCCGCCGGTGCCGTACGGGGTGTTGACGATCAGGTCGACCTGGCCGTCGTGGATCAGCTGGACGATCGTCTTCTCGCCGTCCGGGCCCTCGCCCTCGCTGAGCTTGCGCACGACGGTGGCGTTGATGCCGTTGCGCTTGAGGACCTCGGCGGTGCCGGAGGTGGCGAGCAGCTCGAAGCCGTGGGCGACCAGCTCGCGGGCCGGGAAGATCATCGAGCGCTTGTCGCGGTTGGCGACCGAGATGAACGCGCGGCCCTTGGTGGGCAGCGGGCCGTAGGCGCCGGCCTGCGACTTGGCGTAGGCGGTGCCGAAGACGGCGTCGATGCCCATGACCTCGCCGGTGGAGCGCATCTCCGGGCCGAGGACGGTGTCCACGCCGCGGCCGTGCACGTCGCGGAAGCGCGACCACGGCATCACGGCCTCCTTGACGGAGATCGGCGCGTCGAGCGGCAGGGTGCCGCCGTCGCCGGTCTTCGGCAGCAGGCCCTCGGCGCGCAGCTCGGCGATGGTCGCGCCCAGCGAGATGCGGGCGGCGGCCTTGGCGAGCGGGACGGCGGTGGCCTTGGAGGTGAAGGGCACGGTCCGGGAGGCGCGCGGGTTGGCCTCCAGGACGTAGAGGATGTCGCCGGCCATGGCGAACTGGATGTTGATCAGGCCGCGGACGCCGACGCCCTTGGCGATGGCCTCGGTGGAGGCGCGCAGCCGCTTGATGTCGAAGCCGCCGAGGGTGATCGGGGGCAGGGCGCAGGCCGAGTCGCCGGAGTGGATGCCGGCCTCCTCGATGTGCTCCATGACGCCGCCGAGGTAGAGCTCGGTGCCGTCGTAGAGGGCGTCGACGTCGATCTCGATGGCGTCGTCGAGGAAGCGGTCGACCAGGACCGGCCGGGTGGGGCTGATCTCGGTGGACTCGGCGATGTACGACTCCAGGCGGGCCTCGTCGTAGACGATCTCCATGCCGCGGCCGCCGAGCACGTACGAGGGGCGGACCAGGACCGGGTAGCCGATCTCGTCGGCGATGGCCTTGGCGCCGGCGAAGGTGGTCGCGGTGCCGTGCTTCGGCGCGGGGAGCCCGGCCTCGGCGAGGACGCGGCCGAAGGCGCCGCGGTCCTCGGCGGCGTGGATGGCCTCCGGGGAGGTGCCGACGACCGGCACGCCGTTGTCCTTGAGCGCCTGCGACAGACCCAGCGGGGTCTGGCCGCCGAGCTGGACGACGACACCGGCGACGGGGCCGGCGAGGGTCTCGGCGTGGACGATCTCCAGCACGTCCTCGAGCGTCAGCGGCTCGAAGTACAGGCGGTCGGAGGTGTCGTAGTCCGTCGAGACGGTCTCCGGGTTGCAGTTGACCATCACGGTCTCGTAGCCGGCGTCGCTCAGGGCGAAGGAGGCGTGGACGCAGGAGTAGTCGAACTCGATGCCCTGGCCGATGCGGTTCGGGCCGGAGCCCAGGATGATCACGGCGGGCTTCTCGCGCGGGGCGACCTCGCTCTCCTCGTCGTACGAGGAGTAGAAGTACGGGGTCCTGGCGGCGAACTCGGCGGCGCAGGTGTCGACCGTCTTGTAGACCGGGCGGACGCCGAGGGCGTGCCGGACCTCGCGGACGACGTCCTCGCGCAGGCCGCGGATCTCGGCGATCTGGGCGTCGGAGAAGCCGTGGCGCTTGGCCTCGGCGAGCAGCTCCGGCTCCAGCTTGTCGGCGCCGGCCAGCTCGTCGGCGATCTCCTTGATCAGGAAGAGCTGGTCGACGAACCACGGGTCGATCTTCGTGGCGTCGAAGACCTCCTCGGGGGTGGCGCCGGCGCGGATGGCCTGCATGACGGTGTTGATGCGGCCGTCGGTCGGGCGGACCGCCTCGCGGAGGAGTTCGGCCTTGTCGCCGGGCTCGCCGGTGAAGGCGAACTGCGAGCCCTTCTTCTCCAGCGAGCGCAGGGCCTTCTGGAGGGCCTCGGGGAAGTTCCGGCCGATGGCCATGGCCTCGCCGACCGACTTCATGGTGGTGGTCAGCGTGGAGTCGGCCGAGGGGAACTTCTCGAAGGCGAAGCGCGGGGCCTTGACCACGACGTAGTCGAGCGTGGGCTCGAAGGAGGCCGGGGTCTGCTCGGTGATGTCGTTCGGGATCTCGTCCAGCGTGTAGCCGACGGCGAGCCGGGCCGCGATCTTGGCGATCGGGAAGCCGGTGGCCTTGGAGGCGAGGGCCGAGGAGCGGGAGACGCGCGGGTTCATCTCGATGACGATCACGCGGCCGTCGTCGGGGTTGACCGCGAACTGGATGTTGCAGCCGCCGGTGTCGACGCCGACCTCGCGGATGATCGCGATGCCGATGTCGCGGAGGATCTGGTACTCGCGGTCGGTGAGCGTCATCGCCGGGGCGACGGTGATGGAGTCGCCGGTGTGGACGCCCATCGGGTCGAAGTTCTCGATGGAGCAGACGACCACGACGTTGTCGTGCTTGTCGCGCATGAGCTCCAGCTCGTACTCCTTCCAGCCGAGGATGGACTCCTCCAGGAGCACCTCGGTGGTCGGGGAGAGCGTGAGGCCCTGGCCGGCGATGCGGCGCAGCTCCTCCTCGTCGTGGGCGAAGCCGGAGCCGGCGCCGCCCATGGTGAAGGAGGGGCGGACGACGACCGGGTAGCCGCCGAGCGTCTCGACGCCCTGGAGGACGTCCTCCATCGAGTGGCAGATGACCGAGCGGGCGGACTCGCCGTGGCCGATCTTGGCGTTGACGGCCTCGACGACGCCCTTGAAGAGGTCGCGGTCCTCGCCCTTGTGGATGGCCTCGACGTTGGCGCCGATCAGCTCGACGCCGTACTTCTCCAGGACGCCCTGCTCGTGCATGGAGATCGCGGTGTTGAGCGCGGTCTGGCCGCCGAGGGTGGGCAGGAGGGCGTCGGGGCGCTCCTTGGCGATGATCTTCTCGACGAACTCGGGGGTGATCGGCTCGACGTAGGTCGCGTCGGCGATCTCCGGGTCGGTCATGATCGTGGCCGGGTTGGAGTTGACCAGGATGACGCGCAGGCCCTCGGCCTTGAGGACGCGGCACGCCTGGGTGCCGGAGTAGTCGAACTCGGCGGCCTGGCCGATGACGATCGGGCCGGAGCCGATGACCAGGACGGACTGGATATCGGTGCGCTTAGGCACGCTCGGCCTCCAGGAGAGAAACGAAGCGGTCGAAGAGGTACGCGGCGTCGTGCGGGCCCGCGGCCGCCTCGGGGTGGTACTGGACGGAGAAGGCCGGCTGGTCGAGCAGCTGGAGGCCCTCCACCACGTTGTCGTTCAGGCAGACGTGGGAGACCTCGGCGCGGCCGAAGGGGGTCTCGGAGACCTTGTCGAGGGGCGCGTCGACGGCGAAGCCGTGGTTGTGCGCGGTGACCTCGACCTTGCCGGTGGTCCGGTCCTGGACGGGCTGGTTGATGCCCCGGTGGCCGTACTTCAGCTTGTAGGTGCCGAAGCCGAGCGCGCGGCCGAGGATCTGGTTGCCGAAGCAGATGCCGAAGAGCGGGGTCCTGCGCTCCAGGACGGCGGTCATGAGCGCGACCGGGCCGTCGGCGGTGGCCGGGTCGCCCGGGCCGTTGGAGAAGAAGACGCCGTCCGGGTGCACCGCGTACACGTCGTCGACGGTGGCGGTGGCGGGCAGCACGTGGACCTCGATGCCGCGCTCGGCCATCCGGTGCGGGGTCATGCCCTTGATGCCGAGGTCGATCGCGGCGACGGTGAACTTCTTCTCACCGATCGCGGGGACGACGTACGCCTCCTTGGTGGCGACCTCCTCGTAGAGGCTGGCGCCCTTCATGTGCGGCTGGGCCTGCACGCGGGCGAGCAGCTCGGCCTCGGGGGCGAGGGCCTCGCCGGAGAAGACGCCGGCGCGCATGGAGCCGCGCTCGCGCAGGTGGCGGGTGAGGGCGCGGGTGTCGATGCCGGAGATGCCGACGACGCCCTGGGCGACCAGCTCGTCGTCGAGGCTGCGCTTGGCGCGCCAGTTCGACGGGATGCGGGCGGGGTCGCGGACCACGTAGCCGGAGACCCAGATGCGGCTCGACTCGTCGTCCTCGTCGTTCCAGCCGGTGTTGCCGATCTGGGGGGCGGTGGCGACAACGATCTGGCGGTCGTACGACGGGTCGGTGAGGGTCTCCTGGTAGCCGGTCATGCCGGTGGAGAACACGGCCTCGCCGAAGGTCTCCCCCACGGCCCCGTAGGCGCGGCCGCGGAAGGTGCGGCCGTCCTCCAGGACGAGTACGGCGGGAGCCTGGGCTCCCCTTGTGGAGGTCGTCATCGTGCGATGCCTTCCGTCGTGTTGATCATGGAGTTGAGGGTCTCGACCCAGGCGGTGTGCTCGGCGGCCCGGTCGGAGCGGAAGCCGGAGTCGAGGAGGGTGGAGCCGTGCTCCCAGGTGACGATCAGGAGCCCGCCCTCGGCGAGGACCTTCCCGGCGATGCCCTTGTCGAGGCGGGCCTCGCGCAGGCCGGCGGCGGGGATCAGGAAGTCGTTCGCCCCGGGGCGGACGACCGAGATCCCGGCCTCGGTGAGCGTGAGCCCGGCGCGGCTGCGGGTGCCGAGGCCGTGGGCGACGATCCGGTCGAGCCACTGTCCGGCGGTGGTGGAGCCGTGGTAGCGCCCGTCCATCGTCAGCTTGGCCTCACCGGGCGCCTCCGGCACCTCGGGGAGCGGCGGGAGGTCCGACTGGAGGCTGCCGCGCCACTTCCAGCCCTGGCGCATGAGCCAGTAGACGAAGGCGACGAAGAGCAGGAGTCCGACGACCCAGCCGATCCGGCCGGCCCAGTCGGTCACCTCTGCCGACTTCTGCTCCGCGGCGAGGGCCGCGCTTGCGATGTGGTGTGTCACGCCAACTTCCCGTCCATGACCGTTGCCCGGCCCCGCAGGAAGGTGTGGGTGACGCGACCCGGCAGCTCACGGCCCTCGTAGGGGGTGTTGCGGCTGCGGGAGGCGAAGTCCGCGGGGTCCACCGTCCCACGGTAAGCCGGATCGACCAGGACCAGGTTCGCGGGCTCACCAGCCGAGACGGGTCGTCCGTGGCCGGTGGCGCGGCCGATGCGGGCCGGGGCGAAGGACATCCGGTCGGCGACGCCGGCCCAGTCGAGGAGGCCGGTCTCCACCATCGTCTGCTGGACGACGGAGAGCGCGGTCTCCAGGCCGACCATGCCCATGGCGGCGGCGGCCCACTCGCAGTCCTTGTCCTCGTGCGGGTGCGGGGCGTGGTCGGTGGCGACGATGTCGATCGTGCCGTCGGCCAGCGCCTCGCGCAGCGCGAGGACGTCCTTCTCGGTGCGCAGCGGCGGGTTGACCTTGTAGACCGGGTCGTAGGTGCGGACCAGCTCGTCCGTGAGGAGGAGGTGGTGCGGGGTGACCTCGGCGGTGACGTCGATGCCGCGGGACTTGGCCCAGCGGACGATCTCGACGGAGCCGGCGGTGGAGAGGTGGCAGATGTGGACGCGGGAGCCGACGTGCTCGGCGAGGAGGACGTCGCGGGCGATGATCGACTCCTCGGCGACGGCCGGCCAGCCGCCGAGGCCCAGCTCGGCGGAGACGACGCCCTCGTTCATCTGGGCGCCCTCGGTGAGGCGGGGCTCCTGGGCGTGCTGGGCGACGACGCCGCCGAACGCCTTCACGTACTCCAGGGCGCGGCGCATGATCACGGCGTCGTCGACGCACTTGCCGTCGTCGGAGAAGACGGTGACGCCGGCGGCGGAGTCGTGCATGGCGCCGAGCTCGGCGAGCTTCTTGCCCTCCAGGCCGACGGTGACGGCGCCGATGGGCTGCACGTCGCAGTAGCCGGCCTCCTTGCCGAGCCGGTAGACCTGCTCGACGACGCCGGCGGTGTCGGCGACGGGGTGGGTGTTGGCCATGGCGAAGACGGCCGTGTAGCCGCCGGAGGCGGCGGCGCGGGTGCCGGTGAGGACGGTCTCGGAGTCCTCGCGGCCGGGCTCGCGCAGGTGGGTGTGGAGGTCGACGAGGCCCGGGAGGAGGACCTGGCCCTCGGCCTCGATCACGGTCGCGCCCTCGGCGGACAGGCCGGTGCCGACCTCGGCGATGGTCTCGCCGTCGATCAGGACGTCCTGCGGCTCGCCGCCCAGCACCTTCGCACCGCGGATCAGGATCTTGCTCATGTTCTTACTTCTCCTCGATGCGGGTGGTGGCGGGGGTGACGGCGGGCTCGGAGCCGCCGAGCAGCAGGTAGAGGACGGCCATCCGGACGGAGACGCCGTTGGCGACCTGCTCGACGACCGTGCAGCGGTCGGAGTCGGCGACCTCGGCGGTGATCTCCATGCCGCGGACCATGGGGCCGGGGTGCATGACGATGGCGTGCTCGGGCATCTTCGCCATCCGGTCGCCGTCGAGCCCGTAGCGGCGCGAGTACTCGCGCTCGGTCGGGAAGAAGGCGGCGTTCATCCGCTCGCGCTGCACACGCAGCATCATCACCGCGTCGGACTTCGGCAGCACGCCGTCGAGGTCGTACGAGACCTCGCAGGGCCAGCTCTCGACGCCGACGGGGACGAGGGTGGGCGGGGCCACCAGGGTGACCTCGGCGCCGAGGGTGTGCAGCAGGTCGACGTTGGAGCGGGCGACCCGGCTGTGCAGGACGTCGCCGACGAGGGTGATCCGCTTGCCGGCCAGGTCCTTGCCGAGGCCGGCGTCGCGGCCGACGAGGCGGCGGCGCATGGTGAAGGCGTCCAGGAGGGCCTGGGTGGGGTGCTGGTGGGTGCCGTCGCCCGCGTTGATGACGGGGGCGTCGATCCAGCCGGAGGTGGCCAGGCGGAAGGGGGCGCCGGAGGCGCTGTGCCGGATGACGACGGCGTCGACGCCCATCGCCTCCAGGGTCTGGGCGGTGTCCTTCAGGGACTCGCCCTTGGAGACGCTGGAGCCCTTGGCCGCGAAGTTGATGACGTCGGCGGAGAGGCGCTTCTCGGCGGCCTCGAAGGAGATCCGGGTCCGGGTGGAGTCCTCGAAGAAGAGGTTGCAGATGGTCCGGCCGCGGAGGGTCGGCAGCTTCTTGATCGGCCGGTCGGCCACCCGGGCCATCTCCTCGGCGGTGTCGAGGATGAGGACGGCGTCGTCGCGGGTGAGGTCGGCGGCCGAGATGAGGTGACGCATCATCGGGGTTTCTCTCCGGGGTGGGGAGGCGTGAGGGCATGCGGGGGCACACGGAGGTGCGGTGGCCCCGCGGGACGGCCGGTCCGGCTAGGAGGCGGACTTGCCACCGAGCAGCACGGTGTCGCGACCGTCCTCCTCGGCGAGCTGGACCTTGACGGTCTCCCGCAGCGACGTGGGGAGGTTCTTGCCGACGTAGTCGGCGCGGATCGGCAGCTCGCGGTGGCCGCGGTCGACGAGGACGGCGAGCTGGACCGCGCGGGGGCGGCCGATGTCGCCGAGGGCGTCGAGGGCGGCACGGATGGTGCGGCCGGAGAAGAGGACGTCGTCGACGAGGACGACGAGGCGGCCGTCGACGCCTTCGCCGGGGATGTCGGTGCGGCCGATGGCGCGCGCCGGCTTCATCCGGAGGTCGTCGCGGTACATGGTGATGTCGAGGGAACCGACCGGGACCTTGGTTCCGGTGATCGATTCGAGCTTCTCGGCCAGCCGGCGGGCGAGGTAGACGCCGCGGGTGGGGATGCCGAGGAGGACCACGTCGCCGGCGCCCTTGGCGCGTTCGACGATCTCGTGGGCGATCCGGGTCAGGACCCGGGCGATGTCGGGGGCCTCGAGAACGGGCCGCGCCTCATCGGTGTGCGCTTGCGTGTCCATGAAGAAAGGACCTCCTTCTCCGCCTCACGGGACGGTCTTTAAAGGACGTCGGATGTACGGCGTCCACTTTAGCAGGGGCACGCGTACGGGCTTTCCCGGGCTCCCCCCTCCCCCGCTCCGACCTGCGGCGGACCGTCCCCCGGGAGGGGGTGGCGAGTCCCTTTCGGCTTGACGGGAAAGAGTAACGCTGCGTAACCTCACAGTGAGTTACCAGCCGCGCGGCGCAGCCGCATGTCGTCACAGCGTCCGGGAGCGTTATGTCCAGCGAATACGCAAAGCAGCTCGGGGCCAAACTCCGCGCCATCCGCACCCAGCAGGGCCTGTCCCTCCACGGGGTGGAGGAGAAGTCCCAGGGCCGCTGGAAGGCCGTCGTGGTCGGTTCGTACGAGCGCGGCGACCGCGCCGTGACCGTGCAGCGTCTGGCCGAGCTGGCGGACTTCTACGGCGTGCCGGTGCAGGAGCTGCTGCCCGGTACGACCCCCGGCGGTGCCGCCGAGCCGCCGCCGAAGCTGGTCCTGGACCTGGAGCGCCTGGCCCACGTCCCGCAGGAGAAGGCCGGCCCGCTCCAGCGCTACGCGGCGACGATCCAGTCGCAGCGCGGCGACTACAACGGCAAGGTGCTGTCGATCCGCCAGGACGACCTGCGCACCCTGGCCGTCATCTACGACCAGTCCCCCTCGGTCCTGACCGAGCAGCTGATCAGCTGGGGCGTGCTCGACGCGGACGCGCGCCGCGCGGTCACCCACGAGGAGAACTGACCTCCTCCGAGCTCCGCATTGCAGAAACGTGCCGCCGGGCCCGTGGACGTCATCCGACGCGACGGGCCCGGGGCTTTTCGTGCGACGCGCCGCC
>NZ_JBHYKM010000034.1:65169-68392 GCF_042741435.1 Streptomyces sp. NPDC058955
GGCGCCCGCGCCCCGCCCGCGCCCCCCCCACCCCCCCCCCGCCCCCCCCCCCGCATCAGAGCCCCGCGCGCGCCGGGGGGCCCGGGCGCCACCCCCCCGCCCCCCGCCCCCCCGCCGCTTTTCGTGCCACGCGCCGCCTCCCCTCACCCGGATGGCGGTACGCGAAGGGGCCCGCCGCACCGAGGTGCTGCGGGCCCCTTCGACGTGAGCCGTACGGGTGACGGGGACTAGGCGTCCGCGTCCCGGCGCAGTCGGGGCTTCAGGTCCTTGAAGCGCCCGAGGAGGCCGTTGACGAAGGCCGGGGAGTCGTCCGTGGAGAACTCCTTGGCCAGCTGCACCGCCTCGTCGATCGCCACCGCGTCCGGGGTGCCGTCCTCCCAGATCACCTCGTAGGCGCCGAGGCGCACGATGTTCCGGTCGGCGGCGGGCATCCGGTCGAGGTCCCAGTCCACCGCGTAGGTGGCGATGAGTTCGTCGATCCGGGCCACGTACTGGGCGTATCCCTCGACCAGCTGCATCGTGAAGTCACCGACCGGCGGCTGCTGCGCGTCGGCACGGTGGAGCCGGATCTGGTCCGCGAGGACCTCCTGCACCGAAGTGCCGCGCTGGTCGGCCTCGAACAGGATCTGGAAGGCCCGCCTGCGGGCCTTGCTCCGGGCGGCCACGGTTAGCTGTTCACCCGGCCGAGGTAGTCGCTGGTGCGGGTGTCGACCTTGACCTTCTCACCGGTGGTGATGAAGAGCGGGACCTGGATCTCGTGACCGGTCTCCAGCTTGGCGGGCTTGGTGCCACCGGTGGAGCGGTCGCCCTGGACGCCCGGCTCGGTCTCGGCGATGACCAGCTCGACGGCGGCCGGCAGCTCGACGTAGAGCACGGAGCCCTCGTTCTGCGCGACGAGCGCGGTGAAGCCCTCGATGAGGAAGTTGGCGGCGTCACCGACGACCTTGCGGTCGATGTGGAGCTGGTCGTACGTGTCGAGGTCCATGAAGACGAAGTAGTCGCCGTCCATGTAGGAGAACTGCATGTCGCGCTTGTCGACGTTCGCGGTCTCCACCTTCACGCCGGCGTTGAAGGTCTTGTCGACGACCTTGCCGGACAGCACGTTCTTGAGCTTGGTGCGCACGAAGGCCGGGCCCTTGCCGGGCTTGACGTGCTGGAACTCGACGACGGACCAGAGCTGGCCGCCTTCGAGCTTGAGCACCATGCCGTTCTTGAGGTCGTTCGTGGAAGCCACGGTTGCGGAATCTCCTGGACTGACGTGGGACCGAGGAGGCGTACGCGCCTCACAGCGCGAGCAGCTCCTTGGTCGTGATGGTGAGTAGCTCGGGTCCGCCGTCCGCCTCCTGGCGCACGACGAGCGTGTCATCGATCCGGACCCCGCCCCGGCCCGGGAGGTGGACCCCCGGTTCGACGGTGACCGGCACACAAGCGTCCAGTTTACCCATGGCCGAGGGGGAGAGCTGCGGGTCCTCGTCGATTTCGAGCCCCACTCCGTGTCCGGTGAGGGGTACGGCGGTTGCGGCATGGCCCCCGGAGTCGAGGATCTGGCGGGCCGCGCGGTCCACGTCACGGTACTCGGCGCCGGGCACCAGGGACTCCCGGCCGGCCCGCTGGGCGGCGAAGACCAGCTCGTACAGCTCGATCTGCCAGTCGGCGGGGGCGGTGCCGATGACGAAGGTCCGGCCGATCTCGCAGCGGTAGCCGCGGTAGTCCGCGCCGAGGCAGACCGACAGGAAGTCGCCCTCCTCGACCCGGCGGTCGGTGGGGCGGTGGCCGCGCCGGCCGGAGTGCGGACCGGTGGCCACGGAGGTGGGGAAGGCGGCGCCGTCGGCGCCGTGGTCGACCAGCCGCCGCTCCAGTTCGAGGGCGAGGTGGCGTTCGGTGCGGCCGACGAGGATGGACTCCAGGAGTTCGCCGAGGGCCTGGTCGGCGATCTCGGCGGCGATCCGCAGACAGCCGATCTCGTCCTCGTCCTTGACCACCCGCAGCTGTTCGACGGCGCAGGAGAGGTCGGCGAGGCGGAGGCCGGGGGCGGCGGAGCCGAGGGTGCGGTGGCGGGCCACCGTCAGGTCGTGCTCCTCGACGGCGAGGCCGTCGGCGCCGGACCGGCGGGCGAGTTCGGCGGCGGCGACGGCCGGGTCCCCGCCGCCGAGCGGGAGCTGCTGCTGCCGGAGCAGTTCGTCCAGCCGCCCGTCGAGGGGCTCGCCCTCGACCGCGGCGGGCCGGATCAGCACGTCGGCGCCGGGCTCGGGGCCGACCAGCAGGACGGCTCCCGGCGGGGCGCCGCCCGCGAGATAGCGGACGTTGGCGGGACGGGACACCAGGGCCGCCGCGCTGCCCGCTGCCGCGACCCGGTCGCGCAGCCTGACCCGGCGGTCCGCATACACCTGTGACATGTCTCCGAGCCTACGAGCGCGGCCCCGCCCCGGCCTGTCGGCGGCGTCCGACCGGGGAAGGCCGGGGTCAGCCGCCGGGCGGCGCGGCTATCGCCCGGGCCAGGGCCTCGTCGAGGAGCCGGGCGGTGGCCTCCACGTCGAGCGCGGAGTTGTCGATGATCGGCAGTCCGGAGCCGTACCAGCCGGCCATCCGGCCGTGGATCGCGGCGACCTCCTCGTCGGAGAGGCGCCGGTTGCCGGAGCGCTGGGCGTTGCGCTCCAGGACGACCTCCAGGCCGGGCAGGAGGACGACCGGGAGCAGGCCGGGGCCGACGTGCCGCTTCCAGCCGCCGAGGCCGACGACCGGCCGGTCGGGGAAGACGGCGTCGTCGAGGATGCAGGAGATGCCGTTGGCGAGGAAGTTGCGGGCGGCGAAGCCGCAGGTGCGGCGGGCCAGCCGGTACTGCGCCTCGGAGTGCTCGTTCCACCCCGACTGCGGGTCGGCGAAGCCGGAGCAGACCCATTCCCGGACGTCGTCGAGGCTGATGTGGGCGGTGGGGACGGGCCTGCGGGTCGCCCAGTGCCGGGCGACCGTCGTCTTGCCCGCGCCGGCCGGTCCGATGAGCAGGACGGCGAGGGTCGCGGTCCCGGTGCCGGGCCCGTGCTCGTACAGCGGCATCGGGGGCGCCAGCGGGACGGCCCCGGTGAGGTGCGGCGACGTGCCGCCGGGTGCGGGCGGCGGTACGGCTCCGGGGGCGGCGCCCCAGGCCGCGCCGCCGGGTCCCTGAGCGGGCGGCGGGGGCGGGCCCGGCTGGACGGCCGGGTGCACGCCCAGCCGGCCGCCGGGG
>NZ_JBHYKM010000035.1:0-31823 GCF_042741435.1 Streptomyces sp. NPDC058955
CCCCGGGGCCCGCCCCCGGGGCGTGCCCCCGGGGGGGGGGGGGGGGGGGCCGGCGCCGGCGGCCGCGCCCCCCCCCCCGGCGTCGGGCGGGTCTACTCCTCGGGCTGCTCGTCCGAGGGGTCGTCCGTCTTCGTCACGGCGGCGTCGTCCGCCTCCAGGAGCCGGGAGAGCTGACGCCCGACGATCCGCTTGAACTTCCGCTGCTGCGGACGCGTCCGGTCCAGGACCGCCACCTCCAGGCGCTCCGCGGGGATCTCCCGCTCGGTGCCGTTGGTGTCCCGGGAGAGCGCCTGCACGGCCAGCTTCAGGGCCTCCGCGAGGGACATCCCGTCCCGGTGGCGCTGGTCCAGGAAGGAGCTGATCTGCTCCGCGTTGCCGCCCACCGCGACCGAGCCGTGCTCGTCCACGATGGAGCCGTCGTGCGGCAGCCGGTAGATCTGGTCGCCGGCCGGCTCGGTGCCGACCTCGGCGACGACCAGCTCCACCTCGTACGGCTTCTCGCCGGCGCTGGAGAAGATGGTGCCCAGCGTCTGCGCGTAGACGTTGGCCAGGCCGCGCGCGGTGACGTCGTCCCGGTCGTAGGTGTAGCCGCGCAGGTCGGCGTAGCGGACGCCGCCGATGCGCAGGTTCTCGTACTCGTTGTACTTGCCGGCCGCGGCGAAGCCGATCCGGTCGTAGATCTCGCTGAACTTGTGCAGGGCACGGGACGGGTTCTCGCCGACGAAGACGATGCCGTCGGCGTACTGGAGGACCACGAGGCTGCGGCCGCGCGCGATGCCCTTGCGGGCGTACTCCGCGCGGTCGGCCATGGCCTGCTGGGGTGAGACGTAGAACGGTGTCGACACCGGCGCTCGTCCCTTTCTTCTGGGCTGTGAGGGGGCGACGTACGGATCAGAGCAGGGCGGCGCGCGGTCCGTCCGGCTGCTCCAGACGCCGCTCGGTGACCGAACGGGCGAGTTCGGAGGACTCCGCCTCGGAGAGCCTGCGGAAGCCCTCGTCGGTGATGACGGTGACGATCGGGAAGATCCGGCGGGCCAGGTCCGGGCCACCGGTCGCCGAGTCGTCGTCCGCCGCGTCGTACAGCGCCTGCACGACCAGGGTGGTCGCCTGCTGCTCGGTGAGGTCCTCGCGGTACAGCTTCTTCATGGAGCCGCGGGCGAAGATCGAACCCGAGCCGGTGGCGGCGTACCCGTGCTCCTCGGAGCGGCCGCCGGTCACGTCGTACGAGAAGATCCGGCCCTTCTCCCGGCCCTCGTCCCAGCCGGCGAAGAGCGGCACGACGGCGAGGCCCTGCATGGCCATGCCGAGGTTGCTGCGGATCATGGTGGAGAGGCGGTTCGCCTTGCCCTCCAGGGAGAGCGTGGCGCCCTCCACCTTCTCGAAGTGCTCCAGCTCCAGCTGGAAGAGCTTGACCATCTCGACGGCGAGGCCGGCGGTGCCGGCGATGCCGACGGCCGAGTACTCGTCCGCCGGGAACACCTTCTCGATGTCCCGCTGCGCGATCATGTTGCCCATCGTGGCCCGCCGGTCACCCGCGAGCACGACGCCCCCCGGGAACGTCGCGGCCACGATGGTGGTGCCGTGCGGAGCCTCGACGATCCCCTCCGGCAGCTTCCGGTTCCCCGGCAGCAGCTCCGGCGAGTGGTCGGCGAGGAAGTCGATGAAGGACGAAGAGCCCGGCGTCAGGAAGGCAGCCGGTAGACGCCCTGTGCTACGAGTGTTGGGTTCCACAGGTTTCCTTCCACGTATGCGGCCGCGCGCCTGATGACGTCCGGCCGATCCTTGAACTGCCCCAGCGCCGCCTTGCAACTGAAGCACAGCACGCCTCGGACCTTACCCGTCCGATGATCGTGATCCACATGTTCCGCCGGACCCTCCTGGCAGATCACGCAGACACCGCCTTGAGCGGCGATCATCTGGTCGCGTTCGGCTTCGGTGATGCCGTACTGACGCTTCAGATGCCCGGCTCTCCCCTGCGCCTTCTTGCATGTCTTGCAACAAGTGGCGAGGCCGTCCGACGCGGTGGCGTTGCGGTGCCAGTCGTCGTGCGGCTTGATCTCACCGCACTGCCGACAGAGCTTGTGACCCAGCGGCACATCCGCCTTGCTTCGGACGACCTTGCCCTTGGCTGCCTGACTCATCCGGTAGCGCTCGGCCCCATGGACAGAAACGCATTCCCGGCACCTCGGCTGTAGTCCGTCCCCGCGATTGGAGTCCCGCGCGAATCCGGTGAGCGGCACGTCCCGACGACAGCCACGGCAGAACTTGACAGCCTCCGACATCTCCCCGCCCCTGCGACTTCACCTTCGATTCGAAGGTTACTGGCCGCCTTTTTGCACGAAGCTTCGAACGAAGTCCTCCGCGTTCTCCTCGAGGACGTCGTCGATCTCGTCGAGGACCGAGTCGACGTCGTCGCTCAGCTTCTCCTGGCGTTCCTTGAGGTCGGAGCTCGCCTCCGTGGTGGTCTCCTCGACCTCTTCCGTGGAACGCGTCGCCTTCTGCTGTCCGCCGCCGGTGTCCTTGGTCGCCATTTCCTCACCCCGCTCGAATCGGATCGCTCGGACCGGTGCTGTCGGGCCCTTCAAGATCAGACCCTACAAGCCGGGACCGACATCGGCCCCCGCGTTTCCCCGACGTCCGGGCACTGCTTTCATGATTCCCAGGGGCCGGCCTTTTCAGCCCCTGTTCAGGTCTCGAATCAGTTGCCGGAGAGAACCCTGACGAGTTCCTCCGCTGTGCGGCAGCGGTCCAGGAGCGCCGCCACGTGGGCCTTGGTGCCGCGCAGCGGCTCCAGGGTCGGGACGCGCTGGAGCGAGTCGCGGCCCGGCAGGTCGAAGATCACCGAGTCCCAGGAGGCCGCGGCGACGTCGTCGGCGTACTGCTCCAGGCAGCGACCCCGGAAGTAGGCCCGGGTGTCCTCCGGAGGCGCCGTCTCCGCCCGCTCCACCTCGGCCTCGTCCAGCAGCCGCTTCATGCGCCCGCGGGCCGCCAGACGGTTGTACAGGCCCTTCTCGGGGCGTACGTCCGCGTACTGGAGGTCCACCAGGTGCAGCCGGGCCGCGTCCCAGTCCAGGCCGTCCCGGCGCCGGTAGCCCTCCATGAGATCCCGCTTGGCGATCCAGTCCAGCTCGCCGGCGAGGCTCATCGGGTCGTTCTCCAGCCGGTTGAGGGTGTCCTCCCAACGCGACAGGACGTCCTTGGTCTGCTCGTCGGCGTCCGAGCCGTAGCGCTCGTCCACGTACTTCCTGGCCAGCTCGCAGTACTCCATCTGGAGCTGGACGGCGGTGAGTGTCCGGCCGCTGCGCAGCGTGACGAGGTACTGGAGCGTGGGGTCGTGGGAGACGTGGTGGAGGGTGCGGACGGGCTGGTCGACGGCGAGGTCCACGGTGATGAAGCCGTCCTCGATCATGGAGAGGACGAGGGCCGTGGTGCCCAGCTTGAGGTAGGTGGAGATCTCGGAGAGGTTGGCGTCCCCGATGATCACGTGCAGCCGGCGGTACTTCTCCGCGTCGGCGTGCGGTTCGTCGCGGGTGTTGATGATGGGCCGCTTGAGGGTGGTCTCCAGGCCGACCTCGACCTCGAAGTAGTCGGCGCGCTGGCTGATCTGGAAGCCGTTCTCGCGCCCGTCCTGGCCGATGCCGACCCGGCCGGCGCCGGTGACGACCTGGCGGGAGACGAAGAAGGGCGTGAGGTGGCGCACGATGTCCGAGAAGGGGGTCTCCCGCTTCATCAGGTAGTTCTCGTGCGTGCCGTAGGAGGCGCCCTTGTTGTCGGTGTTGTTCTTGTAGAGGTGGATGGGCTGGGCGCCGGGGAGCTGGGCGGCGCGCTCGGCGGCCTCGGCCATGATGCGCTCGCCGGCCTTGTCCCAGAGGACGGCGTCGCGCGGGTTGGTGACCTCGGGGGCGCTGTACTCGGGGTGGGCGTGGTCCACGTAGAGCCGGGCGCCGTTGGTGAGGATCACGTTGGCGAGGCCGATGTCCTCGTCGGTGAGCTGGCTGGAGTCGGCGGCCTCGCGGGCGAGGTCGAAGCCGCGGGCGTCCCGCAGCGGGTTCTCCTCCTCGAAGTCCCAGCGGGCGCGGCGCGCCCGGTGCATCGCCGCGGCGTAGGCGTTGACGATCTGGGACGAGGTGAGCATGGCATTGGCGTTCGGGTGTCCGGGGACGGAGATCCCGTACTCCGTCTCGATGCCCATTACTCGCCGTACGGTCATGCGGCCCTCCTTGCCCGGCGGCGCTCAGTGCGCTACTCGGCGATACCGAAGAGCCTAGAGCGGCTCCGCGCTGGTGGGGAGATCACTTGCGGTATTTCCCGGATGTGGCCGGGAGTTTTCCGGTGCGAATGCGACGGCTGCGGATGCCCGGTTTCCGGACATCCGCAGCCGGTGTGCGCTTTTACAGGTACTGACCGGTGTTGGCCACCGTGTCGATGGAGCGTCCGGTGTCCGCGCCCTGCTTTCCGGTGACGAGGGTGCGGATGAAGACGATCCGCTCGCCCTTCTTTCCGGAGATGCGGGCCCAGTCGTCCGGGTTGGTGGTGTTGGGCAGGTCCTCGTTCTCCTTGAACTCGTCCACGCACGCCTGGAGGAGGTGGGAAACGCGGATGCCCTTCTGGTTGTGGTCGAGGAATGCCTTGATGGCCATCTTCTTGGCCCGGTCGACGATGTTCTGGATCATCGCGCCGGAGTTGAAGTCCTTGAAGTAGAGGACTTCCTTGTCACCGTTGGCGTACGTGACTTCGAGGAAGCGGTTCTCCTCGGATTCCGCGTACATCTGCTCGACGACGGACTGGATCATGCCGTGCGCGGCGGCGGCCTTCGAGCCGCTGTGCTCGGCGACGTCGTCCGTGTGGAGCGGAAGGTTGGCGGTGAGGTACTTCGCGAAGATGTCCTTCGCGGCCTCGGCGTCCGGACGCTCGATCTTGATCTTCACGTCGAGCCGGCCGGGGCGGAGGATCGCGGGGTCGATCATGTCCTCGCGGTTGGAGGCGCCGATCACGATCACGTTCTCCAGGCCCTCGACGCCGTCGATCTCGGCGAGCAGCTGGGGGACGATGGTGTTCTCCACGTCCGAGCTGACGCCGGATCCGCGGGTGCGGAAGAGCGACTCCATCTCGTCGAAGAAGACGATGACGGGGGTGCCCTCGCTCGCCTTCTCGCGGGCCCGCTGGAAGACCAGGCGGATGTGCCGCTCGGTCTCGCCGACGTACTTGTTGAGGAGTTCGGGGCCCTTGATGTTGAGGAAGTAGGACTTCCCCGCGGGCTGGCCGGTGACCTCGGCGACCTTCTTGGCCAGGGAGTTGGCGACGGCCTTGGCGATGAGCGTCTTGCCGCAGCCGGGCGGCCCGTAGAGCAGGATGCCCTTGGGCGGCCGCAGTTCGTGCTCCTTGAACAGGTCGGGGTAGAGGTACGGGAGCTCGACCGCGTCGCGGATCAGCTCGATCTGGTTGCCCAGGCCGCCGATCTTGTCGTAGTCGACGTCCGGGACCTCTTCGAGGACGAGTTCCTCGACCTCGCTCTTGGGGACGACCTCGTAGACGTAGCCGGACCGGGAGTCGAAGAGCAGGGCGTCGCCGGCGCGGATGGTGACGTCCAGCAGAGGCTCGGCGAGCCTCACCACCCGCTCCTCGTCGGTGTGCCCGACCACCAGGGCGCGCTCGCCGTCCTCGAGGATCTCCTTGAGGGTGACGATGTCCCCGGCGCGCTCGAACTCCATGGCCTCGACCACGTTGAGCGCCTCGTTGAGCATGACTTCCTGGCCGCGCCGGAGCTCTTCGAGCTCGACGCTGGGGCTCACGTTCACCCGGAGCTTGCGGCCCCCGGTGACGATGTCGCATGTGCCGTCCTCGTTCGCCTGCAGGAAGACACCGAAGCCGGCCGGCGGCTGTGCGAGCCGGTCGACCTCCTCCTTGAGGGCCACGATCTGGTCGCGTGCCTCACGGAGCGTGTTCGCCAGCCTTTCGTTCTGCGCGGACACGCCGGCCAGGTTCGTCTGCAGCTCGACGATCCGCTCTTCGAGAATCCTCGTGTGTCGCGGAGAGTCGGCGAGCTTGCGGCGCAGGACGGCGATTTCCTGCTCGAGATAGGCAACCTGGCCGGCAGGGTCTTCAGACCCCCGCCCCGGCCGGATGCCGCGGTTGATGTCGTCGTCGTGGGCTGCCACGGTCCTCACCTCCTCCAAGGGGAGCTGGACGCATCCTGACCCTACCTGCGTGGGTGATGATTGAAACCCCTAGATCAAAAAGACTCCGGGGTGTGTCCGATCTTCACCCTTGCGCTTCCCCTCTCGCCAGGGGAATACCCACCCTTCACGCTCTGAAAGCGGGCAGTTGTATCGTCGTGAGGGGTCAACACCCGCGGGTCGCGGCCTCAATTGTCCGCGCGGAGCAGAAACGGCAGAAGAGATGAGCGTGCAGCACGAGGCGCCGGCCGAAGGGGCCGAGGAGGCCCTGGAGGTCTGGATCGACCAGGACCTGTGCACCGGGGACGGGATCTGCGCGCAGTACGCACCCGAGGTGTTCGAGCTGGACATCGACGGGCTCGCGTATGTGAAGAGCGCGGACGACGAGCTGCTCCAGGACGCGGGGGCGACGACGCCGGTGCCGCTGCCGCTGCTGCAGGACGTGGTGGACTCGGCGAAGGAGTGCCCGGGCGACTGCATCCACGTGCGGCGGGTCCGGGACCGCGTCGAGGTGTACGGCCCCGACGCGGAGTGACGGTCAGGCGCCCTGCGCCCGGGTGCCGGCGGAGCGGACGAAGGCCCCGCCGGTCCATTCCCAGGTGACCTGCTCCTTCTCGTCGGGGCAGCAGCTGGGGACGTCGGGGGACGAGTAGCCGAGCAGGGTGGCGCGGACGGCGCCGTCGCGGATCGTGAGGCCGGTGACGCTGCGCTGCTCGCGCGGGTCGACGAGGGTGGCCACCACGCGCGCGGGGTCCTGGTCGCCGCGGCCGCGGGTGAGGACGTACAGGCCGGCGGGCGGGGTTCCGGATCCGGCTTCGCAGTGTACGACCGCAATGGTCTCGGGGTTCTTGTCGCCGTCCAGGTCGCCGGTGGCGCGCTGGGCGATCCGGTGGTCCGCTCCCCCGCACTCGATCGGGTAGGCGGCGGTGTCGGCGTCGGGCGCGGCCGCCGGGCCGGGTGCCGCGGGGGCGGGTGCGGCGGCGGCGGGTCCGGCCTCGGCGGCGGGGGGGCTCAGGGCGCCGGCGAGGGCGACGACCGCGGCGGTCGCGGTGGCGGTGGCCAGCCAGTGCAGCGGCCGGGCGTGGGTGTGTGCGAGGTCCACGGTGTCCGGGGCGGCGGAGGGCTGCACGCGAGACGTCTCCTGTGAGGGTCGTGCCGAGGGGTTGCGGGCATCGTGCCACACGTCACAGGGCGGCGGAACAGCCGGGGGTGTCGCACAGGGGTGCCGAACGCGGCGACGCCGCCGCCCGGTTCCCCGCGGTGCGGGGTGGTGGGGCGGCGGCGTCGGCCTGGGTGCTGTCGGAGTGTCAGCCCTTGTTGGGGCCGTCGTAGTCCTCGCCGTAGGCGCCCTTGGCGGGGCGGCGGCGGCGCATCGGGGGCTCGACGCCGTCCGCGAGGCGGCGGGCGGTGACGAGGAAGCCGGTGTGGCCGATCATGCGGTGATCGGGGCGGACGGCCAGGCCCTCGACGTGCCAGTTGCGGATCATGGACTCCCACGGCTGCGGCTCGGCGTAGCAGCCGATCTCGCGGATGGACTCCACGGTGCGGGCGAGCTGGGTGGTGGTGGCCACGTAGCAACAGAGGATGCCGCCGGGGACGAGCGACTTGGAGACGGCCTCCAGGCACTCCCAGGGGGCGAGCATGTCGAGGATGACCCGGTCGACGTCGGTGTCGGTCAGGTTGTCCTGGAGGTCGCCGACGGTCAGCTGCCAGGCCGGGTGGGGGCCGCCGAAGTAGCGCTCGACGTTGCCCTTCGCGATCTCGGCGAAGTCCTCGCGGCGCTCGTAGGAGTGCAGCATGCCGCTGTCGCCGATGGCGCGGAGCAGGAAGCTGCTGAGCGAGCCGGAGCCGACGCCGGCCTCCACGACGCGCGCGCCGGGGAAGATGTCGGCGAAGGCGAGGATCTGTCCCGCGTCCTTCGGGTAGACCACGGCGGCGCCGCGGGGCATGGACAGGACGTAGTCGGGGAGCAGGGGGCGCAGCGCGAGGTAGGCCACGTTTCCGGTGGTGCGGACAACGCTGCCCTCGGGAGCGCCGATCAGCTCGTCGTGCGGGAAGGAACCCTTGTGGGTGTGGAAGTTCTTTCCCTCTTCGAGCGTGAACGTGTAGTGGCGGCCCTTGGGGTCGGTCAGCTGAACCTGGTCCCCGACCTTGAAGGGCCCGCGTCGGCGGGCGGCACCGGTCGGTTCGGACATGGGAACAGAGTACCGGTGTTACTGGGACGGTCGTGCCATGGCCTTCACGAAGGCGCGCTCGACGTCGGTGGTGGAGAGGACGCCGTAGATCTCGCCGGTCTCCTCCATGACGAGGTATTCGGTGGCGGGGGTGGCGCGGAGGTGGTCGAGGAGGGGCTGGCCGGTGAGTTCGGCGGGGACGCGCATGCCGTCGGTGAGGTCCTGGGCGAGGGTGGTGACGGCGACCCAGGGGCGGCGGTGCTGGGGGACGGCGGCGATGGCGGCCTCGCGGACGATGCCGGTGGGGCTGCCGGTGCCGTCGACGACGACGAGGGCGCGGGCGCCGGCCTCGTTGGCGCGGCGGAGGGCCTCGGAGAGGGGGGTGTCGGGTTCGACGGGGATGGCGCGGCGGGTGAGGGCGCGGGCGCGGAGGTCGGGGAGGTGTTCGCGGAGGCGGGCCATGCGGAGGCTGTTGCCGGCGCCGGTCCAGATGATGGCGGCCAGGATGGCGGCGAGGAGGGCGTCGGTGACGGTGGTGAAGCCGTCGATGTCGGCGGTGGAGTTGCCGAGCCAGCCGGTGCGGGTGAGGAGGGGGAGGCCGATGAGGACGGTGATGGCGAGGGCGCGGCCGACCCAGGCGGCGGCGACGGTGCCGGTCATCGGCTTGCCGGTGATCTTCCAGACGACCGCGCGGAGCATCCGGCCGCCGTCGAGGGGGAGGCCGGGGAGGAGGTTGAAGATCGCGACGATGAGGTTGGAGATCATCAGGCCGGCGAGGAGGACCCCGGGGACGGTGCCGGGCTCGACGGCGTGCATGGCGGCGTAGAAGACGCCGGCGAGAACGAGGGAGAGGAGCGGGCCGACGAAGGCGAGGACGAACTCGCGGCCGGGGGTCTCGGACTCCTTCTCGATCTCGGAGACGCCGCCGAAGAACTGGAGCTGGATGCGCCGGACCGGGAGCTTGAAGCGGAGGGCGGCGATGGTGTGCGCGAGTTCGTGGACGAGGACGGAGGCGTAGAAGGCGACGGCGAAGAAGAGGGAGACGAGGTAGCGGGCGGCGCCGAGGTCGGGCAGGACGCGTTCGATCTGGTCGCCGAAGACCCAGGTGATGAGGGCGGCGACGAGGAACCAGCTGGGTGCGACGTAGACGGGCACGCCGAAGGGCCGGCCCATCAGGATCCCGCCGCCGGGTTCCTCGGTCCGCTGCGGCTTGGGCTCGTCCTGGTTCACGGGTTCCTCTCGTCGCCGGGGGTGACCGCGCCGCTGCGTCACGGGTCGATCATGCAGCGCGACGGGTCATACGTCGATGGTAGGCGGCTCGGTGTCGGTGGCGGGCCGTAGGGTCTGTGTCATGAGTACGAGCGAGCGGCTCCCGGAGGGGCCCCGGGCGCCCATGTCGCTGTCGCCCTCGCGGGCGAGCGACTTCATGCAGTGTCCCCTGTTGTACCGGTTCCGGGTGATCGACCGGCTGCCGGAGAAGCCGAGCGCGGCGGCGACGCGGGGGACGCTGGTGCACGCGGTGCTGGAGCGGCTCTTCGACGATCCGGCGGTGGAGCGGACGGTGCCGCGGGCGAAGGGGATGATCCCGGGCCAGTGGGACCGGCTGCTCGCGTCGCGGCCGGAGCTGGGCGAGCTGTTCGCGGACGATCCGGCGGGCGAGCGGTTCGGGCAGTGGCTGGCGGAGGCCGAGGCGCTGGTGGAGCGGTGGTTCACGCTGGAGGATCCGGCGCGGCTGGAGCCGGCCGAGCGCGAGCTGTTCGTGGAGACGGAGCTGGAGTCGGGGCTGCGGCTGCGCGGGGTGATCGACCGGGTGGACGTGGCGCCGACGGGCGAGGTGCGGATCGTCGACTACAAGACGGGGAAGGCGCCGCGGCCGGAGTACAGCGAGGGCGCGCTGTTCCAGATGACGTTCTACGCCCTGGTGGTGTGGCGGCTGAAGGGCGTGATCCCGCGTCGGCTGCAGCTGGTCTATCTGGGCAGCGGGGACGTGCTGACGTACGACCCGGTGGAGGCGGATCTGCGGCGGGTGGAGCGGAAGCTGCACGCGCTGTGGGACGCGATCCGGACGGCGACGGAGACGGGCGACTGGCGGCCGCGGCCGACGAAGCTGTGCGGCTGGTGCGATCACCGGGCGGTGTGTCCGGAGTTCGGGGGGACTCCCCCGGTGTATCCGCTGGAGATCGTTTCCGCGCGCCCGGCGGAGGCGGGCCAGGCGGGGCAGGGCAGAATGGGCGGCGACCGGCCCGCCTCGTGAAGGAGCCCCTGTGACGATTCGCGTCCTCCTGGTCGACGACCAGCCGCTGCTGCGCACCGGCTTCCGGATGATTCTGGAGGCGGAGCAGGACATCACGGTGGTGGGCGAGGCCGGTGACGGTCTGCAGGCGCTGGACCAGGTGCGGGCGCTTCAGCCGGACGTGGTGCTGATGGACATCCGGATGCCGCGGATGGACGGGGTGGAGGCGACCCGGCAGATCACCGGGCCGGGCCGCGACGGGCCGGCGAAGGTGCTGGTGCTGACCACGTTCGATCTGGACGAGTACGTGGTGGAGGCGCTGCGGGCGGGGGCGAGCGGCTTCCTGCTGAAGGACGCGCCGGCGAACGAGCTGGTGCAGGCGATCCGGGTGGTGGCGGCGGGCGAGGCGATGCTGGCCCCGTCGATCACGCGGCGGCTGCTCGACAAGTACTCGGCGCATCTGCCGACGGGCGAGGAGCAGGTGCCGGACACGCTGGGCACGCTGACCGACCGTGAGGTGGAGGTGCTGAAGCTGGTGGCCCGTGGGTTGTCGAACGCGGAGATCGCGGCGGATCTGTTCGTCAGCGAGACGACGGTGAAGACGCACGTGGGGCATGTGCTGACGAAGCTGGGCCTGCGCGACCGGGTGCAGGCGGCGGTGTACGCGTACGAGAGCGGTCTGGTGCGGCCGGGGGCCAACGGCCAGTAGGCGCACGTACGGGGAAGGGCCCGGCGCGCGGGGTGCGCGTCGGGCCCTTCCCCGTACCCGGGGGACGGGGGTCAGCTGGTGCGGAGCTCCCAGAAGCGGAAGACGGTCGAGGCGTCGAGGGTCCATTCGAGGCCGGTGACGCCGTCGCGGGTGACGGCGTACTGCTTGCCCTGCCAGAGCGGGAGGAGGGGCAGTTCCTCGGCGACCAGGTCCTGGAGGTCGCCGTACTCCTTGTCGGTGGCGGAGCGGTCGGCGGTGGCGGCGGTCTTCGGCAGCAGGGTGCCGGTGATCTTCTTGTTCTCGTAGTGGTTGGAGAGGACGTTGCCCTCGCCGAAGAAGGGGGCGGTGAAGTTGTCGGCGTCGGGGTAGTCGGGGACCCAGCCCTTGACGTAGACGCCGTACTTGCCGGCGGCGATGTCCTTCTCGTACTGGTCGAAGGCGACGGACTTCACGTCGGCGTCGAACAGGCCGCTGGCGTTGAGCTGGGCGGCGATGGCCTTGAGCTCGGCGTCGGTGGAGGGGCCGTAGCGGCTGGGGGTGGACCAGAGGGTCAGGGTGACCTTGTCCGTGATGCCGGCGGCGCGGAGGGCCTTCTTGGCCTTGGCCGGGTCGGGGGCGCCGTAGGTGTCGAAGAAGGCGGTGTTGTGGCCGTTGATGCCGGCCGGGACGATCGAGTAGAGCGGTGTGGCGGTCGACTTGTAGACGTCCTCGACGAGGGCGTCGCGGTCGACGAGGTGGGCTATCGCCTTGCGGACGGCGAGCTTGCCGGCGACCGGGTCCTTCATGTTGAAGACGAGGTGCTGGACCTCGGCGCTGCTGCCCTGGACGACCTGGACGCCGCGGTCCTCGGTGGAGGACTCCAGGGCGGAGATGTCGGCGGCGGACAGTCCGCGGTAGGCGACGTCGAGGTCGCCGTCGGCGAAGGCCTTGGCGAGGGCGGAGCGGTCGCCCCGGTAGAGCTTGAGGGCGACGCGGTCGTTGCGGCGCTCCGCGGTGCCCTGGTAGCCGGTGTTGGCGGAGAAGACGGCCTCGGTGTCGCTGAGGGAGTCCAGCTTGTACGGGCCGGAGCCGACGGCCTTGCCGTCGGTGCGGAGCGCGTCGGCGGGGTACTCGCGGTGGTCGACGATGGAGCCGGCGCCGGAGGCGATCTTGCTGGGGAAGGTGGCGTCCGGGACCTTGAGGCGGAAGACGACGGTCCGCTCGTCGGGGGTCTCGATGGTGTCGATGGTGGTGAGCAGCGGCGCCGGGCCGGAGGGGTCGGCGATCTTCAGGGCGCGCTCGAAGGAGAACTTGACGTCCTCGGAGGTGAGCGGGTTGCCGTTGGAGAACTTCAGGCCGGGGCGGAGGGTGCAGGTGTAGACGGTGCTGCCGTCGCCGAAGCCGCACTTCTCGGCGGCTTCGGGCTCGGGCAGGGCGCCGCCCTTGGGGAAGGCGAGGAGGGACTGGAAGACGTTGTTGAACAGCAGCCAGGAGCCGGGGTCGTAGCCGGCGGCGGGGTCGGTCGCCAGGATCTCGTCGGACATGCCGACCCGGACGGCGTCGGCCGAGCCGGAGCCCGTTCCCTGCTCGGTGCCGCAGCCGCCGAGGAGGGCGGCGGAGAGGCCCGCGGCGAGCGGGGCGGTCAGCCACTTGTGGTGCGTCTTCACAGAACTTGCCTCGTGATCTCTTGCCAGGCCGGCCGCGCGTGGCTGCGCGGCCGGTACAACGAAGGGGTCAGGCGGTGGTGCCGCGGCTCAGCTCCCACAGCAGCAGGTCGGAGGAGGTGTTGAGGGCGTACTCGACACCGGTGATGTCGTCCCGGGCGGCGACGTACTGCTTGCCCTGCCAGAGCGGCAGGACGGGCACGTCCTGGGCGACGATCTTCTGGATCTGCTGGTAGACGGGGTTGGCGGCGGTGCGGTCGGCCTCGCGGCGGGAGCGCGGGATGAGCTGGTCGCGGACCTTCTTGTTGACGTACGGGGTGCCGAGGAAGTTGTCGCTGTCGAGGAAGGGCGCGACGTAGTTGTCCGGGTCCGGGTAGTCGGGGAACCAGCCGAGGCCGTAGACGGCGTAGTCGCCGCGGCGCTGGGCGGGGCGGAACTCGGACCAGGCGGTGCCCTTCACGGTGACGTCGAAGAGTTCGCTCGCGATGAGCTGGTTCTTCAGGGTCGCGAACTCCTGGGCGGTCTCGGCGCCGTAGTGGTCGGTGGTGTAGTGGAGGGTGAGCTTGACCGGGGTCTGCACGCCGGCCTCGCGGAGGATGGCGCGGGCGCGGTCGGGGTCGCCCTCGCCGTACTCCTCGTAGAAGGGGGTGGCGTGGCCGGCGATGCTGGAGGGGATCAGCGAGTAGAGCGGCTCGGCGGTGGGGCCGTAGACCCGGTTGACGAGGGCGCCGCGGTCGACGACGGCGGCCATGGCCTGGCGGACGGCCTTCTCCTCGACGGCGGGGGCCTTGGTGTTGAAGCCGAGGTAGCGGATCTCCAGGCCCGGGACCTCGGAGACGCGGATGCCCTCGCTGGGGCTCTCGGTGAGGTCGCGGATCTGCTCCTGGGAGAGGGAGCGGGCCATCATGTCGATGTCCTTGCTCTCCAGGGCCTTGCCCATGGTGCCGGCGTCGGCGTAGGCGCGGAGTTCGACCTTCTCGTTGCGGGGCGTGATGTCGCCCTTGTAGCGGGGGTTGCGGGAGAAGACGAAGCGGGTGGCCTGGTCGCCGTCCAGCTCGGTGGTGAGGGTGTACGGGCCGGAGCCGTCCACCTGGAAGCCCTCGCGGAGCGCGTCGGCGGCGTACTTGTCCTTGCTGAGGATGCCGGCGACGGGGGTGGAGAGCTTGTACGGGAAGGTGGCGTCGGGGGCGTTGAGGTGGAAGACGATCTCGCGGTCGCCCTTGGTCTCGACGGTGTCGACGGTCGACAGGAGGGCGGCGGCGCCGTTGTCGGACTTGATCTTCCGGACCCGGTCGATGGAGTACTTGACGTCCTCGGCGGTGACGGGGGTGCCGTCGGCGAAGGTGAGGCCGGACCGCAGGACGCAGCGGTAGCTCTCGCTGGCCTTGTCGGAGAAGCCGCAGCTCTCGGCGGCCTCGGGGACGGGCTGGCCGCCGCCGCGGGGGACGTGGACGAGGGTCTGGACGGTCTGGCGGAGGATGTTCCAGGCGCCGGTGTCGTAGGCGTAGGCCGGGTCGAGGGGGGCGGGTGCCTCCTCGGTGGCGACGAACTGGTCGGTGGTTCCGACGACGATGGCTCTGCTGTCCTCTCCCGTGCCGCAGGCGGCGAGCAGCGGGGCGAGCAGTCCGGCCACGGCCGGCAGCACCAAGGTCTTGCGGTTCATCAAGGGACGTTCTCCTCAGCCGGCCTGGGGTACAGCGGTCATGACGACACTCCGCCGCCGGCCGCCCGGTCGGGGCGGGAGCGATCGGGCCGGGAAGTTGCGATCGGTCCTGTGTTCTCGGCGACTGGGGTATGCGCCGGCGCACGCGGTGATTGCGGCGAAGTACTCGCGAAAGATTAGTGGGCGGCGCCGCTATTGCCGGACGGGGCGGCCGGTGGGGAGTAATCGAAGGGTGATCATGAATGCGGCCGCTTCGATAGTCATGCGGTGCGCGAGGTGGACGGTCCCGAGCGAATCGGGACACAAGGGGGCGGCGGACGTTCGCATTCCGGGCAGGGAACGCGGTCAGGCCACCCTTCGGCGAGCACGCTGGGTGACCAAGGTCACGCGGCGGAAATGCGAGGGGTGGCCTGAACGTATTGCGCGGGACGCGGAGGGTGGCGGGCGGGAGAACGCCACGGAAGGCGCCCTGGACGAATACCCGCGGTAATGCCGGGAGAAAGCTCAGATTACGCTCGGATTCCGGTGACGAGGGTGCGCAGGAACGGCACGTCGACCTCTTCGAGCGAGCGGACCACGACCCGGCCGGGCAGGGCGGGGATCGGCGCGACGGAGGGCACGGCGACGACCCGGCAGCCGGCCGCCTCGGCGGCGGCGACGCCGGTCGCGGTGTCCTCGATGACGGCGCACAGGGCGGGGTCGGCGCCGACGCCGCGGGCGGCGGTCAGATAGGGCTCCGGGTGCGGCTTGGTGCGGGCGACCTCGTCGCCGGCGACCGTGAGGTCGAAGCGGTCGCGGCCGACGGACTCCAGGACGCGGTCGATGATCCGCCGGTGGGAGGCGGACACGAGGGCGGTGGGGATGGCGTGCCGGGCCAGCTCGGCCAGCAGCCGCTCGGCGCCCGGCATGAGGGGCACACCGCGCTCGATGCGCTGCTCGAACTTCTCGTTGAGCAGCACGGTCAGCTCTTCGAGGGTGATGTCGGCGCCGGTCGACTCGATCAGATAGCCCGCGCTGCGGGTCATCGGCCCGCCGACCACGATGTCCCGCCACGCCTCGTCGAGGCGGTGTCCGAGGTCGGCGAAGACCTCGACCTCGGCGTCCCACCAGAAGCCCTCGGTGTCGACGAGGGTCCCGTCCATGTCGAGGAAGACCGCCTGCAGGGCGGAGCTTCCGTTGGCGTGGATCAGGGACGCGGGGACCGTACTGGTCATCCGGCACACCTCCATGGAGGGACGGAAAGGCCGGCCCCCACTCCCGGTACGGGGAGGAGGGACCGGCCTGCACTGGACCGACCAGTGTACGTCCCGATCACCATCGGCGCGCATATTTGCGGTCCGGCGTCAGCGCGCCGTCACCCGGCGGTCACCGGGCGTTGAAGTACTTCGCCTCCGGGTGGTGGAGGACGATCGCGTCGGTGGACTGCTCGGGGTGGAGCTGGAACTCCTCGGAGAGGTGGACGCCGATCCGCTCCGGCCGGAGCAGTTCGGCGATCTTGGCGCGGTCCTCCAGGTCGGGGCAGGCGCCGTAGCCGAGGGAGAAGCGGGCGCCCCGGTACTTGAGGTCGAACATGTCCTCGACCCTGGCCGGGTCCTCGCCGCCGAAGCCCAGCTCGGCGCGCACGCGCGCGTGCCAGTACTCGGCGAGGGCCTCGGCCAGCTGGACGGAGAGGCCGTGCAGCTCCAGGTAGTCGCGGTAGGAGTCGGCGGCGAAGAGTTCGGCGGTGGCCTCGCCGATCCGCGAGCCGACGGTGACGACCTGGAGGCCGACGACGTCGGTCTCGCCGGACTCCTCCGGGCGGAAGAAGTCGGCGAGGCAGAGGCGGCGGCCGCGGCGCTGGCGGGGGAAGGTGAAGCGGGTCCGCTCGTTGCCGGCCTCGTCGAGGATGATCAGGTCGTCGCCCTTGGAGACGCACGGGAAGTAGCCGTGGACGACGGCCGCCTCCAGCAGGTTCTCGGTGTGCAGCCGCTCCAGCCAGCCGCGCAGCCGCGGCCGGCCCTCGGTCTCCACCAGCTCCTCGTACGTCGGTCCGTCGCCGGCCCGGTTCTGCTTGAGGCCCCACTGGCCCTTGAAGAGGGCGCCCTCGTCGAGCCAGGAGGCGTAGTCCTTGAGCGGGATGCCCTTGACCACGCGGGTGCCCCAGAACGGCGGGGTGGGGACGGGGTTGTCGGTGGCGACGTCGGAGCGGCCGCCGGGCTCGGGCTCGTCGACCTGGAGGGCGGCGGCGCCCTTGGCGACCCGGCGCTGCTTCAGCTCGGGGAGCGCGGCTCCGGGGACGCCGCGCTTGACGGCGACGAGCGCGTCCATGAGCCGCAGGCCCTCGAAGGCGTCGCGGGCGTAGCGGACCTCGCCCTGGTAGATCTCGTGGAGGTCCTGCTCGACGTAGGCCCTGGTCAGGGCGGCGCCGCCGAGGATGACCGGGTACTTGGCGGCGAGGTCGCGCTGGTTCAGCTCCTCCAGGTTCTCCTTCATGATCACGGTGGACTTCACCAGGAGGCCAGACATGCCGATGACGTCGGCGTTGTGCTCCTCGGCGGCTTCCAGGATCGCGGAGACGGGCTGCTTGATGCCGATGTTGACGACGTTGTAGCCGTTGTTGGAGAGGATGATGTCGACGAGGTTCTTGCCGATGTCGTGGACGTCGCCGCGGACGGTGGCGAGCACGATGGTGCCCTTGCCGTCGGCGTCGGACTTCTCCATGTGCGGTTCCAGGTGCGCGACCGCGGTCTTCATGACCTCGGCGGACTGGAGCACGAACGGCAGCTGCATCTGGCCGGAGCCGAAGAGCTCGCCGACGACCTTCATGCCGTCGAGGAGGGTGTCGTTGACGATGTCGAGGGCCGGGGTGGTGGTCAGGGCCTCGTCGAGGTCGGCCTCCAGGCCGTTCTTCTCGCCGTCGATGATCCGGCGCTTGAGGCGCTCCTCCAGCGGCAGCGCGGCCAGCTCCTCGGCCTTGCCGGCCTTGAGGGACTTGGTGGTGGCGCCCTCGAAGAGCTCCATCAGCTTCTGCAGCGGGTCGTAGCCCTCGGCGCGCCGGTCGTAGATCAGGTCGAGGGCGGTGGTGACCTGCTCCTCGTCGAAGCGGGCGATGGGGAGGATCTTGGAGGCGTGGACGATGGCGGAGTCCAGGCCGGCCTTCACGCACTCGTCGAGGAAGACCGAGTTGAGCAGGATGCGGGCGGCCGGGTTGAGGCCGAAGGAGATGTTCGACAGGCCCAGCGTGGTCTGCACGTCCGGGTGGCGGCGCTTGAGCTCGCGGATCGCCTCGATCGTCGCGATGCCGTCCTTGCGGGACTCCTCCTGACCGGTGCAGATGGTGAAGGTCAGGGTGTCGATGAGGATGTCGGACTCGTGGATGCCCCAGGTGCCGGTGAGGTCGTCGATGATCCGCTCGGCGATCTCGACCTTCTTCTCGACGGTCCGGGCCTGGCCCTCCTCGTCGATGGTGAGGGCGATGAGCGCGGCGCCGTGCTCCTGGGCGAGCCGGGTGACCTTGGCGAAGCGGGACTCCGGGCCGTCGCCGTCCTCGTAGTTGACGGAGTTGATGACCGCGCGGCCGCCCAGCTTCTCCAGGCCGGCCCGGATCACCTCGACCTCGGTGGAGTCGAGGACGATCGGGAGGGTGGAGGCGGTCGCGAAGCGTCCGGCCAGCTCCTCCATGTCGGCGACGCCGTCCCGGCCCACGTAGTCCACGCACAGGTCGAGCATGTGCGCGCCCTCGCGGATCTGGTCCCGCGCCATCTCCACGCAGTCGTCCCACCGGCCGTCCAGCATGGCCTCGCGGAACTTCTTCGACCCGTTCGCGTTCGTCCGCTCGCCGATCGCCAGGTACGAGGTGTCCTGCCGGAACGGGACGGTCTGGTAGAGGGAGGCGGCGCCGGGCTCGGGGCGCGGGTCGCGGGGGGTGGGCGTGAGGTCGCGGACGCGCTCGACGACCTGGCGCAGGTGTTCGGGGGTCGTGCCGCAGCAGCCGCCGACGAGGGAGAGGCCGTAGTCGCGGACGAAGCCCTCCTGGGCGTCGGCGAGCTCGGCCGGGGAGAGGGGGTAGTGGGCGCCGTCGGAGGTGAGGACGGGCAGGCCGGCGTTGGGCATCACGGAGAGCGGGATGCGGGAGTGGCGGGCCAGGTAGCGCAGGTGCTCGCTCATCTCGGCCGGGCCGGTGGCGCAGTTCAGGCCGATCATGTCGATGCCGAGCGGCTCCAGGGCCGTCAGGGCGGCGCCGATCTCGGAGCCGAGGAGCATGGTGCCGGTGGTCTCGACGGTGACGGAGACGATCAGCGGCACGTCGGCGCCGAGCGCTTCGAGGGCGCGGCGGGCGCCGATGACGGACGCCTTGGTCTGGAGGAGGTCCTGGGTGGTCTCGACGATCAGCGCGTCGGAGCCGCCGACGAGCAGGCCCTCGGCGTTCTGCTGGTAGGCGTCGCGCAGCACGGTGTACGGGGCGTGGCCGAGGGTCGGCAGCTTGGTGCCGGGGCCGATGGAGCCGAGGACCCAGCGCTGGCGGCCGTCGGCGGCGGTGAACTCGTCGGCGACCTCGCGGGCGACGCGGGCGCCCGCCTCGGACAGCTCGTGGACGCGGTGGGAGATGTCGTACTCCCCCAGGGCCGCGTGGTTGGCGCCGAAGGTGTTGGTCTCGACGCAGTCGACGCCGGCGGCGAAGTACTCGCGGTGGACGGAGGCGACGATGTCGGGCCGGGTGAGGCTGAGGATCTCGTTGCAGCCTTCGAGGTTCTGGAAGTCCTCGAGGGTGGGCTCCTGGGCCTGGAGCATGGTGCCCATGGCTCCGTCGGCGACGACGACGCGGCTGGCGAGTGCCTCGCGGAGGGCGGCGGCGCGGCTCCGGCTGTCTGCGGAGACGGAAGGGGTGGGCAACGAGGCCATGAAGGGGCTCCCTGGGCTGCGACGGCTGTCGGCTTTGCACCCTGGGCACAGGGTGCACGGGGTCAGCGTAACCGTGGTTCGACCGGGGCGGACACGGCGTCCCACGTGGCGGACGGCATCCTGTGTGCGAGGACTCCCGGTACGGCCCCTTCTTCGAGGACACTGTCAAGTGCGAGGCAAGGTCGGCATGGACCGATAGTGTTCAGCATTGTCGAACGTCGATATGTGTGCGTGCGTGAGGGAGAAGGGCCGGGCGATGGCGAAGAACATCCAGTCGCTTGAACGGGCGGCGGCCATGCTGCGACTGCTCGCGGGCGGCGAGCGCCGGCTCGGACTGTCCGACATCGCGTCCTCGCTCGGGCTGGCCAAGGGCACCGCCCACGGCATCCTGCGCACCCTCCAGGCGGAGGGCTTCGTGGAGCAGGACGCCCCCTCGGGCCGGTACCAGCTGGGGGCCGAGCTGCTGCGCCTGGGGAACAGCTATCTGGACGTGCACGAGCTGCGGGCGCGGGCGCTGGTGTGGACGGACGACCTGGCGCGGTCCAGCGGGGAGAGCGTGCACCTGGGGGTGCTGCACCAGTCGGGCGTGCTGATCGTGCACCACGTCTTCCGGCCGGACGACAGCCGCCAGGTCCTTGAGGTGGGGGCGATGCAGCCGCTGCACTCCACGGCGCTGGGCAAGGTGCTGTCGGCGTACGACCCGGTGGCGCACAGCCAGGCGGTGGAGGTCGGCCGGGAGCCGTTCACGCCGCGTACGGTCACGGACCTGGCGGAGTTCGAGTCGCTGCTCGACATGACGCGGGCGCGCGGCTGGGCGGCGGACGTGGAGGAGACCTGGGAGGGCGTGGCCTCGGTGGCGGCGCCCATCCACGACCGGCGCCGGATGCCGGTGGGCGCGGTGGCGGTGACCGGGGCGGTGGAGCGGGTCTGCCCGGCCGGGGAGCTGCGTCCGGAGCTGGTGGCGGCGGTGCGGGACTGCGCCCGGGCGGTCTCCCGGGACCTGGGGGCGGGCCGCTTCTGAGCCCGCGCCGCGGCGGCCGGTGAACCGGTCCGCACGGAGAGCGAACCCGTCGGTAACGATCGCGTTATCGGCGGGTTTTTCGTTTCCCAGACCCTTGACGCGTTGTTAACCCCGGGGCAAAACTTCCGTTCATCGGTCGGCATTGTCGAACACCTACCGGCAATACGCGTTAGAGTGTGGCAGTGCCAAGGGCCGTGGACGCCCTCACACGAGGGCGCGGACCACCGGGCGGACCGGGGTCCGCCATCCCCTGGACGAAGGACAAAGGAGTCGCGGGTGTCCAGCTCCGACATCTTCCTCGGCGAGACCATCGGTACCGCCGTTCTCATTCTTCTCGGCGGCGGCGTGTGCGCCGCCGTGACGCTCAAGAGCTCCAAGGCGCGCGGCGCGGGCTGGCTCGCGATCACCTTCGGGTGGGGCTTCGCGGTCATGACCGCCGTCTACATGACCGCTTCCCTCTCCGGAGCCCATCTGAACCCCGCCGTCACGGTCGGCATCGCCGTCAAGAGCGGCGAGTGGGGCGACGTGCCCGTCTACGTCGCCGGCCAGATGCTCGGCGCGATGATCGGCGCCGCCCTGGTCTGGGTCGCCTACTACGGCCAGTTCCTGGCCCACCTCACCGACCCGGAGACGGTCGGCGAGAAGCCCGTCGAGGGCCCCGGCCCCGTGCTCGGCGTCTTCTCCACCGGCCCGGAGATCCGGAACACCTGGCAGAACCTCGCCACCGAGATCATCGGCACCGTCGTGCTCGTCCTCGCCGTGCTCACCCAGGGCCTCAACGACAGCGGCAAGGGCCTCGGCGTCCTCGGCGCCCTGATCACCGCCTTCGTCGTGGTCTCGATCGGCCTCTCGCTCGGCGGCCCGACCGGGTACGCCATCAACCCGGCGCGCGACCTCGGCCCCCGCATCGTGCACGCCCTGCTCCCGCTGCCGAACAAGGGCGGCTCCGACTGGAGCTACGCGTGGATCCCGGTCGTCGGCCCGCTGATCGGTGGAGCCCTCGCAGCGGGTATCTACAAGCTCGCGTTCGCCTGATCCGTACGAGAACAGCCACAGAGCCCCGAGCCGTCCTTCCCAGACTTCCCATGGAGCACACCGTGACCGACGCCCACACCGCCGGCCCGTTCATCGCCGCCATCGACCAGGGCACCACCTCGTCCCGCTGCATCGTCTTCGACAAGGACGGCCGGATCGTCTCGGTCGACCAGAAGGAGCACGAGCAGATCTTCCCGAAGCCGGGCTGGGTCGAGCACGACGCCACCGAGATCTGGACCAACGTCCAGGAGGTCGTCGCCGGCGCCATCGTCAAGGCCGGCATCACCGCCGCCGACGTCAAGGCCATCGGCATCACCAACCAGCGCGAGACCACGCTGATGTGGGACAGGAACACCGGCGAGCCCGTCCACAACGCGCTCGTCTGGCAGGACACCCGCACCGACGCCCTCTGCAAGGAGCTCGGCCGCAACGTCGGCCAGGACCGCTTCCGCCGCGAGACCGGCCTCCCGCTCGCCTCCTACTTCTCCGGCCCGAAGGTCCGCTGGCTGCTCGACAACGTCGAGGGCCTGCGCGAGCGCGCCGAGCGCGGCGACATCCTCTTCGGCACCATGGACTCCTGGGTCATCTGGAACCTCACCGGCGGCACCCAGGGCGGCGTCCACGTCACCGACGTCACCAACGCCTCCCGCACCCTCCTGATGAACCTCCACGAGATGGCCTGGGACGAGCGCATCCTCCAGTCCATCGACATCCCGGCCGCGGTCCTCCCCGAGATCCGCTCCTCCGCCGAGGTGTACGGCACGGTCAAGGGCGGCATCCTCGACGGCGTCCCGGTCGCCTCCGCGCTCGGCGACCAGCAGGCCGCCCTGTTCGGCCAGACCTGTTTCGCCGAGGGCGAGGCCAAGTCCACGTACGGCACCGGCACCTTCATGCTGATGAACACCGGTGACAAGATCATCAACTCCTACAGCGGCCTGCTGACCACGGTCGGCTACCAGATCGGCGACGCCAAGCCGGTCTACGCCCTGGAGGGCTCCATCGCCGTCACCGGCTCGCTCGTCCAGTGGATGCGCGACCAGATGGGCCTGATCAAGTCCGCCGCCGAGATCGAGACCCTGGCCTCCTCCGTCGAGGACAACGGCGGCGCCTACTTCGTGCCCGCGTTCTCCGGCCTCTTCGCCCCGTACTGGCGCTCCGACGCCCGCGGTGTGATCGCCGGCCTCACCCGGTACGTCACCAAGGCGCACATCGCCCGTGCCGTCCTGGAGGCCACCGCCTGGCAGACCCGCGAGATCACCGACGCCATGACCAAGGACTCCGGCGTCGAGCTGACCGCGCTCAAGGTCGACGGCGGCATGACCTCCAACAACCTGCTGATGCAGACCCTCTCGGACTTCCTGGACGCCCCCGTGGTGCGCCCCATGGTCGCCGAGACCACCTGCCTCGGTGCCGCCTACGCCGCCGGCCTCGCCGTCGGCTTCTGGCCCGACACCGACGCGCTGCGCGCCAACTGGCGCCGTGCCGCGGAGTGGACCCCGCGCATGGACGCCGACAAGCGCGACAGCGAGTACAAGAACTGGCTCAAGGCCGTGGAGCGCTCCATGGGCTGGCTCGAAGAAGAGAAGTGACGAGGAGTAGACCGAGATGACCACCCCGCAGACCGTTCCCGCCCTCGGAACGCACCCGGCCGCCGGCTCGCTTCCGACCCGCGCCGAGACCAGAGAGCAGCTTGCCAAGGCGACGTACGACCTCCTGGTGATCGGCGGCGGCATCCTGGGCATCTCCACCGCCTGGCACGCCGCGCAGTCCGGTCTGCGGGTGGCCCTGGTGGACGCCGGCGACTTCGCCGGCGCCACCTCCTCGGCCTCCTCCAAGCTCCTCCACGGCGGCCTGCGCTACCTGCAGACCGGCGCCGTGAAGCTCGTCGCCGAGAACCACTTCGAGCGGCGCGCCGTCTCCCGGCAGGTCGCCCCCCACCTGTCCAACCCGCTCACCTTCTACCTGCCCGTCTACAAGGGGGGCCCGCACGGCGCCGCCAAGCTGGGCGCCGGCGTCTTCGCGTACTCCGCGCTCTCCGCCTTCGGCGACGGCGTCGGCCACCTCCTCTCCCCCGCCAAGGCGGCGCAGGACGTGCCCGAGCTGCGCACCGACAACCTCAAGGCCGTCGCCGTCTACGGCGACGACCAGATGAACGACGCCCGCATGGCGCTGATGACGGTCCGCGCGGCCGTCGACGCCGGCGCCGTCGTCCTCAACCACGCCGAGGTCACCGGGCTCCGCTTCACCCAGGGCCGGGTCACCGGCGCCGAGCTGAAGGACCGCATGTCCGGCGACGAGTTCGGCGTCACCGCGCGGCTCGTCCTCAACGCCACCGGCCCCTGGGTCGACCACCTGCGCCGGATGGAGGACCCCAACGCGGCCCCCTCCATCCGCCTCTCCAAGGGCGCCCACCTGGTCCTCAAGCGGACCGCCCCGTGGAAGGCCGCGCTGGCCACCCCGATCGACAAGTACCGGATCACCTTCGCCCTCCCCTGGGAGGACATGCTCCTGCTCGGCACCACCGACGAGGAGTACGAGGGCGACCCGGGCGAGGTCGCGGTCACCGAGAAGGACACCGCCCAGATCCTGGACGAGGCCGCCTTCTCCATCCGCGACCAGCAGCTCGACCGCTCCCTCATCACCTACGCCTTCGCCGGCCTGCGGGTGCTCCCGGGCGGTCCCGGCGACACCTCCAAGGCCAAGCGCGAGACGGTCGTCACCGAGGGCCGCGGCGGGATGCTGTCGGTCGCTGGCGGCAAGTGGACCACCTTCCGCCACATCGGCCGCACCATCATGAAGAAGCTGGAGGCGCTCCCCGGCCACCCGCTGGGCGAGGATTACGAGTCGGTCTCCACGCTCCCCAAGCGGCTCCCGCTGCCCGGCATCGCCAACCCGAACGCGGTCGCCCACCGGCTGCTCGTCGACGGCCCGGCCCCCGGCCCGCGGATGGCCGCCGACACCGCCAAGCACCTGGCCACGCACTACGGTTCGCTCTCCTTCGACATCGCCCGGATGGCGAACGAGAACCCGGAACTGGCCCGCCGGATCCACCCGGACGCCCCGGAGATCTGGGCGCAGGTCGCCTACGCCCGCGACCACGAGTGGGCCGAGACGGCCGACGACGTGCTGCGCCGCCGCACCACCCTGACCATCCGCGGTCTCGCCACCGACGAGATCCGCGCCGGGGTCGACGCGATGCTGCGCGCGAAGTAGCCGCCACGAGCCGAGGGGCGGTCTTCTCCGGGGAGGGAGAGGGCCGCCCCTCTCGTGTGCCACACGGCGGCCACACCGCCGCAACACTCGGCGCGCACAGTGGGGGCATGAGGTTTCAGGTGCTCTCGATCGTCCCCCACTCCCCGCACCCGCTCACCGGCGAACTCCCCTCCGCGGCCGACCGGCTGGAGCAGGTCGTGACGCTCGGCACGACGGCCGAACGGCTCGGCTTCGACGCCTACGCGATCGGCGAGCGGCACGCCGGACCGTTCCTCTCCTCGGCCCCGACCGTGCTGCTCGCCGCGCTCGCCGCCCGCACCTCCCGGATCCGCCTCCTCACCGGCGTCACCGTCGTCGCGATCCTCGATCCGGTCCGGGTCGCCGAGGACTACGCCACCCTCGACCAGCTCTCCCGCGGCCGGCTGGAACTCGTCGTCGGCAAGGGCGCGGAGGCCGGCCACTTCGACCTCTTCGGGCTGGACGAGGAGCGCCAGTGGGAGCTCCAGAAGGAGAAGTACGAACTCCTGCGCCGGCTCTGGACCGAGGAGGACGTCGACTGGGAGGGCGCCTCCCGGCCGCCGCTGAAGGGCGTCACCACGATCCCCCGGCCGTACGCGGGTCTCCCGAGGATCTGGCACGGCTCGGCCACCAGCCTGCACTCCCCCGAACTCGCCGCCCGGCACGGCGACCCGCTCTTCACCGCCAACGCGATCCAGCCGCGCGAGGCGTACGCGCGGCTCATCGCCCACTACCGCGAACGGTTCGAGGCGTACGGGCACGATCCGGCGCACGCGCGCGTGGCGGCAGGTTCGGGCGGGCTGCTCATCGCGGACACCCCCGAGCAGGCCGTGCGGCGTTACAAGGAGCTGTACGAGGCGAAGGTGGCGCAGAGCTTCCGGCCGCACCTGGAGGGCAAGGCCGGGTACAACACCCCGTTCCGCACCGTCGAGGAGGCGATCGCGGGCGGTCCGCAGCTGATCGGCTCCCCCGAGCAGATCACGGAGAAGATCCTCGGCTTCCACGCCCACTACGGGCACGACCTCCAGTCGATCACGGTGGACGGCTTCGGGCAGTCGACGGCCGAACAGGCCGAGACCCTGGAGCGGTTCGCCGAGGAGATCGCGCCGGTGCTCAGGAAGGAGGCGCCGAGCACGCTCTGGGAGGAGTGAGAGTCCCGTGTGCGGGGCCCGGTTCGTGGGTAGTCGATCAACGCCGCACGGGTTTTCGGGCGAGTCCGGGGGCTGCGGCCGGACGACCGGAAAGCCGTAAGGTTGGTCCGTACGACACGAACTTCGAAGAAGGAGGCGCTGGGTGATCGAGCTCGAGGGGGTACCCGAGCTGATCGACCCGGTCATGGTGGCCGCGTTCGAGGGCTGGAACGACGCCGGCGACGCCGCCTCCACCGCGGTCGCTCATCTGGACCGGGAATGGAAGGGCGAGGTCTTCGCGGCGCTCGACGCCGAGGACTACTACGACTTCCAGGTCAACCGTCCGACGGTGTTCCTGGAGAACGGCGTCCGGAAGATCACCTGGCCGACGACCCGGCTCTCCGTGGTCCGGATCGGCGGCGACAAGCCGCGCGACCTGGTCCTGGTCCGGGGCATCGAGCCCTCGATGCGCTGGCGCTCCTTCTGCAACGAGCTGCTGGGCTTCGCGCACGAGCTGGGCGTCGAGATGGTGGTGATCCTGGGCGCGCTGCTCGGCGACACCCCGCACACCCGCCCGGTGCCGGTCAGCGGCGTCACCTCCGACCCGGACCTGGCGCGGACGATGGAGCTGGAGGAGACCCGGTACGAGGGCCCCACGGGCATCGTCGGGATCCTCCAGGAGGCGTGCACCCACGCGGGCGTGCCGGCCGTGAGCCTGTGGGCGGCGGTGCCGCACTACGTGTCGCAGCCGCCGAACCCGAAGGCGACGCTGGCGCTGCTGAACCGGCTGGAGGACCTGATCGGGCTGCGGATCCCGCTGGGCGAGCTGCCCGAGGACGCGCGGGCCTGGCAGCTGGGGGTGGACCAGCTGGCGGCGGAGGACAGCGAGGTCGCCGAGTACGTGCAGACGCTTGAGGAGGCCCGGGACACCGCGGAGCTCCCGGAGGCGTCGGGCGAGGCGATCGCCCGCGAGTTCGAGCGCTATCTGCGGCGGCGCGACCCGGGTCAGGGTCCCGGACCGGGTGGCCCCGGGGTCGCGACGGAGAGCGGCGACACCTCGTACCTGCGGGATCCGGGCAGCGGCCGGACCCGGCCGCCCAAGCCGGAGCCGGAGCCGGAACGGCCCGAGGAGCCCGGCGAGCCCGAGGCCGAGGCCGACGGCGAGGAGAACTGAGAGAGGGGGACGGCCGGAGCCGTCCCCCTCTCTCGCTCGCCCGTCTGCTTACAGCGCGACGCCGAGGAGCGCGTCGACCGTGCGGGAGACGAGGCCGGGGGCGGACTCGTCGGTGCCGCCGTCCGCCTCCTGGCGGGCGGCCCAGCGGTCGACCGCGGCCAGCGCGGCCGGGGTGTCCAGGTCGTCCGAGAGCGCCTCGCGGACCTCCTCGACGAGGGCGTCGGCGGACGGGCCGTCGGGCCGGGAGACCGCGGCGCGCCAGCGGTCGAGGCGGTCGACGGCGTCCTGGAGGACCTGGTCGGTCCACTCCCAGTCGGCGCGGTAGTGGTGGGCGAGGAGGGCGAGCCGGATGGCGGCCGGGTCGACGCCCTCGCGCCGGAGCGCGGAGACGAAGACCAGGTTGCCCTTGGACTTGGACATCTTCTCGCCGTGCAGGGCGACCATGCCGGCGTGCACGTACGCCTTGGCCATGGGGAACTCGCCGGTGAGGGACTGGGCGTGCGAGGCGCCCATCTCGTGGTGCGGGAAGATCAGGTCGGAGCCGCCGCCCTGCACGTCGAAGCCCATGCCGAGGTGGTCGAGGGCGATGGCGACGCACTCGATGTGCCAGCCGGGGCGGCCGGCGCCGAGGCTGCCGCCGTCCCAGCTGGGCTCGCCCTCGCGGGCGGCCATCCACAGCATCGGGTCGAGCGGGTTCTTCTTGCCCGGGCGGTCCGGGTCCCCGCCGCGCTCGGCGGAGAGGTGCCGCATGAGCTCGGTGTCGTAGTGGGAGACCTGGCCGAAGTGCGGGTCGGCCTCGACGGAGAAGTAGATGTCGCCGTCGAGCTCGTAGGCGGCGCCGGAGTCCCGGAGCCGCTCGACCAGCGGGACGATGGACGGTATCGACTCGACCGCGCCCACGTAGTGGCGCGGCGGCAGCATCCGCAGGGCGGTCATGTCCTCGCGGAAGAGGGAGGTCTCGCGCTCGGCGAGGGCGACCCAGTCGATGTCGTCGCGGAGGGCGCGCTCCAGGAGCGGGTCGTCCACGTCCGTGACGTTCTGGACGTAGTGCACCTGCCGCTTGGTGTCGAGCCACACGCGCTGCACGAGGTCGAACGCGTTGTAGGTCGCCGCGTGACCCATGTGGGTCGCGTCGTAGGGCGTGATGCCGCAGACGTAGATACGGGCGACGGGACCGGGGGCGAGGGTCACTCGTCCGCCGGTCGCGGTGTCGTGGATCCGGAGGTCGCGGCCCTTGCCGGGAAGGGCGGGGACCTCGGAAGCGGGCCAGGCATGCATGACCCGAGCGTAACCGGACAGCTGTTTCGGATACGAACCGGATCCGGAATCTTGTCCGATCAGGCGCTCTTGCGGGTCAGCGAGGTCTGTGCATACCCCCCAGGGGTGGGGGCGCCGTCCGGGGGGTGTGGCCGGAACCGTACGGCCCTAGACCGGCGGCCAGGGGATGGCGGGCCACTGACCGGAGGGCTCCGGATGCCGCCCGGAGGCCAGCAGCGCCGCGACCCGGTCCCGTACGGCGGACACCTCGGCGGTCGTGAGCAGTTCCGCCAGGCGGGTGGCGAGGGGTCCTCCGGGCGCCAGGGCGGCGTCCAGCGCCCCGAGGACCGCGGTGGCCTCCTCGGGCAGCTCCTGGCCCGCCCAGCCCCACAGCAGGGTGCGCAGCTTGTCCTCGACGTGGAAGGAGACCCCGTGGTCGATGCCGTAGAGCCGGCCGCCGGGGGCGGGCAGCAGATGGCCGCCCTTGCGGTCGCCGTTGTTCATCACCGCGTCGAGGACGGCGAGCCGGCGCAGTCCGGGGGTGTCGGCGTGGACCAGGAGCGCGGTGCGCCCCTCCCCGACCTCGGCGGGGCCGATCGCGCGCCAGCCCTCGCCGGGCTCCTCGTCCTCGGTGAGGGCGAGCAGCCGGGCCTCCGGGTCGGCCTCGACCCAGAGCTGGACCATGCCCTCGCCGTACGGGCCGTCCCGCAGCACCGTGGGCGGGACCAGGCCCCAGCCGGTGGCCTCGGAGAGCTCGTACGCGGCGACCTCGCGCTCGGCGAGGGTGCCGTCCGGGAAGTCCCACAGGGGGCGCTCCCCCGCGACCGGCTTGTAGACGCAGGCGGCTTCGCGGCCCTCGTAGGCGACCGTGCAGTAGAGCACCGCGTTGGAGGCCTCGCGGACCTGTCCCCGGACGGTCAGCTCACCGCGGGCGAGCAGCTCCGTGTCCTGCGGGTGTTCGGGGCTGCTGCTCATGCTCCGCGGCGGTATCCGTTCTGGCGGGGGCAGACGTGGCCCTCCGGGTCGAGCGGGAGGCTGCACAGCGGGCACGGCGGGCGGCCGGCGTTCACCACGTCGAGGGCCCGCTTGGCGAAGGCGCGGGCCTGGGCGCCGCTGAGGCGGACGCGGAGCATCGGCGGGCCGTTCTCCTCGTCCTGGAGCAGCCGCTCCTCGGCCGCGGCGAGGTCCTCCTCGGACTCCGCGTCGAGTTCGACGAGGGCCTGGGCCTCGACGATCATGCGCTGTTCCTCGCCGTCCCAGGCGAGCGCCATGGTGCCGACCCGGAACTCCTCCTCGACGGGGGTGTCGAGGGGGGCGGTGTCGGCGGCGTCGGCGGGGGCGACGGCGGGCACCGGGGCGTTGCCCCCGGTGCGGCGCAGCACCTCGTCGAGGAGTTCGTCGATGCGCTCGGCGAGTGCGGCGACCTGGGTCTTCTCCAGGGCGACGCTGGTGATCCGGCCGGACGCGGACGCCTGGAGGAAGAACGTCCGGCGGCCAGGCAGCCCGACCGTGCCGGCCACGAAACGCTCCGGTGGGTCGTAGAGGAACACCTGACGGGACACGCTCCCGGCTCCCTTGACTGTCGACTGTCGTACTGCAACGGCGAGTCCACCCTACTGCGCGGGGGGATCACGGTGCGCCCGCGCCGCCCCCCACCTCCGCCGTCCCACTGGTGTCGGGGGCCTCCCGGGGGGCCAGGGCGGCGAGGTCGCCGGTGTCGCCGAGGCAGACCAGGAAGGGGCGGAGCCGGGTGTAGCGGATCACCGTGAGCGAGCAGGGGTCGACGTGGATCCGCTGGAAGAGGTCCAGGTGGAGGCCGAGGGCGTCGGCGACGAGGGACTTGATGATGTCGCCGTGGGAGCACATGACGTAGACGGCGTCCTCGCCGTGCTCGGCGTCGATCCGGGCGTTCCAGTCGCGGACCGCCTCGACGGCCCTGGTCTGCATGGCGCGCATGGACTCGCCGCCGGGGAAGGCGGCGGCGGAGGCGTGCGCCTGGACGACCTCCATCAGCGGTTCGTCGTTGAGTTCGCTGAGCTTGCGGCCCGACCAGTCGCCGTAGTCGCACTCGTTGATCCGGTCCTCGACGTGGAACGGGAGGTCCGGGCGGGCGTCCAGGAGCGGCTGGAGGGTCTCCCGGCAGCGCTGGAGGGGGCTGGAGACGGCCGCGGCGAGCGGGATCCCGGCGAGCCGGGCGGGCAGCGCGGCGGCCTGCGCGGCGCCGCGCTCGTCGAGCGCCACGCCCGGCGTGCGCCCGGCGAGCAGTCCGGAGGTGTTGGCGGTGGAGCGTCCGTGCCGGACGAGGATCAGCGTGGCCATGCCGGCCAGCCTACGGCGCACGCGCGCGTGCGGGACCGGGTGCGGCCGGGTGAGCCGCCCCGCGCGCGCGTGCGGTGCCGGCGGGACCGGGGGAGAATACGGCCCGTGATCGTCGACGCTGCCCTGTACCGCGACGGCCGCCGGAGGGAGTGCGGCGGCGACCTCTCCCGTTCCCTGGCGGAGGCGCGGGCCGGTGGCGACGCCTTCCTCTGGGTGGGGCTCTACGAGCCGACGGAGGCCGAGTTCGACCATGTGACCTCGGAGTTCGCGCTGCACCCGCTGGCGGTCGAGGACGCGCTCAAGGCGCACCAGCGGCCCAAGCTGGAGATCTACGACGACTCCCTCTTCGTGGTGCTGAAGCCGGTCCTCTACGAGCCGGAGAGCGACCGGGTCTCGTCCGGGGAGCTGATGCTGTTCGTCGGCGACTCGTTCGTGGTGACGGTGCGGCACGGCGAGGGCGCTCCCCTGGCGGCGGTGCGCAAGCGTCTGGAGACCCATCCGGAGGTGCTGCGGCACGGGCCGACGTCGGTGCTGTACGCGGTGAGCGACGCGGTGGTGGACCACTACCTGGACGTGGCGGGCGAGCTCCAGGTGGACCTGGAGGAGCTGGAGGCCGCGGTCTTCGCGCCGGGCGGGACGGGCACGGCGAACATGGCGGAGCGGATCTACACGGCGAAGCGGCAGGTGCTGGAGTTCCGGCGGGCGTCGGGACCGCTGGCGGGGCCGATGGCCCGGCTGACGGCGGGCGCGGTGCCGTTCGTGAGCGAGGAGTCGCAGCCCTTCTTCCGGGACGTCAACGACCATCTGCTGCGGGCCAACGAGCAGGTGGAGGGGCTGGACCGGCTGCTGTCGGACGTGCTGTCGGCGCACCTGGCGCAGATGGGGGTGCGGCAGAACGACGACATGCGGAAGATCTCCGCCTGGGCGGCGATGGCGGCGGTGCCGACGATGGTGGCGGGGATCTACGGGATGAACTTCGACCACATGCCGGAGCTGCACTGGATGTGGTCGTACCCGGCGCTGATCGTGGTGATGGTGCTGATCGAGCTGTCGCTGTACCGCCTGTTCAAGCGGCGCGGCTGGCTGTGAGCCCGCCGCGCCGGCCGCTCGTCGGGGGGGGCCGCGGGCGCGGGGCGGCCGCTGCCGGGGGGGGGGTCGCGTGGCCCCGGCCCGCTGT
>NZ_JBHYKM010000035.1:31833-38387 GCF_042741435.1 Streptomyces sp. NPDC058955
GTGGTTGGGGTTTGCGGTGGGGGGGGAGCCGCGGTTGTCCCCGGGGGGGGGGGGCTTGCGGCCCGCGGCCCCCGGCGGCTCGGGGGCGGGCCCGTCGGGCCCGGTCAGAAGGCGGGGGCGGGGGTGGCGGGGCCGCCGAGGGCGTTGAGCCGTTCGGGCATCCGCAGGCCGATCATCCGGTGCCAGCCGGCCGCGCGCTCGTAGGCGTACACGCCGTGGATGCCGGCGGCGAGCACCGCGCCCTTGGCCTTCGGCCACTCCAGGATGCGGCCCATGTGGCGCATGACGGCGAGGCTGACGTCGCGGTAGACCTGGATCTCGGCGAGCGCCGACTCGCGCAGGGTGCGCTGGATGAGCCGGCCGTGGCCGGCCCGGGCGAGCCGGAGCAGTTCCTCGTGGCAGTAGGCGAGGTGGTTGTCCTCGTCGTTGCAGATCATGCGGATGGCCTTGCCGAGCTCGGGGTGGTCGCCGAAGTACTTCACCAGGAGCTGCATCTGGGCGGCGGCGCGTTCCTCGGTGACCCGGCTGTGGGCGAGGTAGACGACGACGTCCTCCTCGGTGAGGCGCTCGTCGCGGCGGAGCTTGTCGTGGGCGAGGCCGATGCCGCGTTCCTCCAGGAGCATCGTGTAGTCGGTGTCCGGCGGGACGGGGACGGGTTCGAGGCCGCGCTTGCGCATGAGGGCGTTGAAGATCCGGCCGTGCTTGTCCTCGTCGGCGCCGTGCCGGGTGATCTTCGGGGTGAGGTCCCGCATGGCGGGGGCGACGAGGGCGGCGATCCGGGCGTTCTCCCAGCCGCCCTGCGACTCGCCGCTGGCGGCGATCGAGCAGAACAGCCGGAACGCCTCGTCGTCGTCGATGATTTCCTGGAACACACTCTTGGCCGTGAGCATCGCTGCCACCTCCCTGCGGACGTCCGCGCTCCGCGGGTCCGGGAGACCGAGTCAAATGCGGTCCGGGACGACGGGCAACAGGAGGGCTCCGGGGTATCGGCCGAAAGAGTGAGCCGCGGGGCCGTAACCGGGGGCGCGGTGGCGCGTTGAACGGCATGACGGCCGTGGCGGGGAAGACCCCCGAGCCCCCACCACGGCCGCAGAGCTTCCTAGGCCAGGCCCGCGCGCTCCAGGGCGTCCACGCCGGCCCGCAGGGCGGTGAGGCGCTCGTCGAGGGTGAAGCCGGCGGGGGCGAGGGTCAGGGTGGTGACACCGGCCTCCGCGTAGGCGGTCATGCGGTCCGCGATCCGGTCGACCGTGCCGAGCAGGGCGGTCTGGTCGATCAGGGTGCGGGGCACGGCGGCCGCGGCGCCCGCCTTGTCGCCGGCCAGGTACTTGTCCTGGATCTCGGCGGCCTCCTTCTCGTAGCCCATGCGCTGGGCGAGCTGGTTGTAGAAGTTCTGCTTGCGGCTGCCCATGCCGCCCACGTAGAGGGCGGTGTACGGGCGGAAGACGTCGGCCAGCGCGTCGACGTCGTCGCCGAGGGCGAGCGGCAGCGTCGGACAGACGTCGAAGCCCTCCATGGTCAGCCCGGCCTTCTCGCGGCCCGCGCGGAGCGGCCGCAGGGCGGTCTCCTCCAGGTGCTCGGCGGAGGGGAAGATCAGCAGGGCGCCGTCGGCGATCTCGCCGGTCTGCTCCAGGTTCTTCGGGCCGATCGCGGCGATGTAGAGCGGGATGTGCTCGCGCTGCGGGTGGACGGTCAGCTTGATCGGCTTGCCGGGGCCGCCGGGCAGCGGGAGCGTCCAGTGCTCGCCGTCGTGGGTCAGGCGCTCGCGGGTCATCGCCTTGCGGACGATCTCCACGTACTCGCGGGTGCGGGCGAGCGGCTTGTCGAACTTGACGCCGTACCAGCCCTCGGAGACCTGCGGTCCCGAGACGCCGAGGCCGAGGCGGAAGCGGCCGCCGGAGAGCGAGTCGAGGGTGGCGGCGGTCATCGCGGTCATGGCGGGCTGGCGGGCCGGGATCTGCATGATCGCCGAGCCCACGTCGATCCGCTCCGTCTTCGCGGCGACCCAGGACAGCACGGTCGGCGCGTCCGACCCGTACGCCTCCGCCGCCCAGCACACGTCGTAGCCGAGGCGGTCGGCCTCCTGGGCCACGGCCAGATTGTCGCCGTCCATGCCGGCGCCCCAGTAGCCGAGGTTGATGCCGAGCCGCATGTCCACGCACCCCTTACCCATCGGTAACGTCTCTCGGTCCGGACTCTAGCGCGCCGCCCCCGCATCCGTCAGGAGCCCGCCGCCGCGCCGTCGTCCACAGGTTCTGTCCACAGGGTCTCTGCGCCCGCTGCCCCGGCCAGTAAGGTCCCGCCCATGGAGCAGAGGCATCTCGGACGTACCGGCCTGCGCGTCTCGCGCATCGGGCTCGGCACGCTCACCTGGGGGCGGGACACCGACGAGCACGACGCCGCGGAGCAGTTGAAGGCGTTCTGGGACGCGGGCGGCACGCTCGTGGACACCGCCGACGTGTACGGCGGCGGCGAGGCGGAGTATCTGCTCGGGCGGCTCATGGAGCGGCTCGTGCCCCGGAGCGACCTGGTCCTGTCCACCAAGGCCGGCAGCGTCCCCGACCCGGACCGGCGCACCGACGGCTCGCGCGGCCACCTCCTCGCCGCGCTCGACGCCTCCCTGGCCCGGCTCGGCACGGACCACGTGGACCTCTGGCAGCTGCACGCCTACGACCCGTACACCCCACTGGAGGAGTCGCTCCAGGCGCTCGACATCGCGGTACGCAGCGGGCGGGCGCGGTACGCGGGCGTGGCGAACTTCTGCGGCTGGCAGCTCGCCAAGGCGGGCACCTGGCAGCTGGCCGGCGACCGGACCCGGCTCGCCGGGGCCCAGCTGGAGTACTCGCTGCTCCAGCGGGGCGTCGAGCGGGAGGTGCTGCCCGCTGCGATCGACCTCGGGATAGGTCTGCTGCCGTCGTCGCCGCTCGGCCGGGGCGTGCTCACCGGCAAGTACCGCGGCGGCACCCCGTCCGACTCGCGGGGCGCGTCGGAGGCGCTGGCGCCGTTCGTGGAGCCGTATCTCGACGACGCCGCGAGCCGGATCGTGGAGGCGGTCAGCACCGCCGCCGACGGGCTCGCCACCAGCCCGCTGCACGTGGCGCTCGCCTGGGTCAGGGACCGGCCCGGGGTGACCGCCCCGATCGTCGGCGCGCGCACGGCACGGCAGCTCACGGCCGCGCTGTCGGTGGAGGGCCTTAGTCTTCCTGACGAGATCTGCCGGGCTTTGGACGATGTGTCCGCGCCCGTGCACCGCTATCCGGATCACGACTGGAGCACCTTGTGACCGAGCCTTCCGGGGAGACCGCGCCCGAGGCGTCCGAGGACCTGGCCCACGAGGACGTGGCGCCGTCCGCCGCACCCGGGACCACCGAGGACGCCGAGACCTCAGGGACGTCAGACACCGCGGAGGCCGCCGCGACCGCGGAGGGTGCCGAGGGCGCGGCGCCGGAGCTGAGCGAGGCGCAGGCGGAGCTGGCCGCCCAGCGCGAACTGCGGGCCCGGATCGAGGCCCGGAAGGCCGAGAAGGCCGGGCCGGTGGAGAGCGGGGCCAAGCTGAGCGGGACCGCCGCCGACCTGCTGGCCGCCGTGCGGGCCGTGGAGGGCGGTGCCGCCTCCGGCGGCGCCTTCTTCGAGCCGGCGCCCGAGCCGGCCCGCCCCGCCCGGCCGGCCGAGACCACCGTCCGTCCGCCCGCCCCGGCGGCGCCGCCCGCGCCCACGGCCGGGGCGCTGGCCGGGGTCCGCGAGGTGCTGGACCGGGGCGGCGCCCCCGAGGCGCTGGCCGGGCAGGTCGCCGCCGCGCTCGGCGAGCAGGCGGCGGAGGCCCTCACCGAGGACCCGTGGCGGCTGCTGGCCGTCGCCGGGGTGCGGCCGGAGCAGGCCGACGGCTTCGCGCGGGCGCTGCTCGGCGGGGCCTGCGGTCCGGACGATCCGCGCCGGGCCGTCGCCCTGACGGTGTGGCTGCTGGACCGGGCCGCCCTCCAGGGCCACACCGCGCTCACCGTGGACGAGGTGCGGGACGGCCTCGCCCGGCATCGGGTCCCGGACCCGGAGAAGGCCGTGGAGACCGCGATCTCCGAGGGCGCCGTCCTGGTCTTCCAGGAGGAGGACGGCCCGCAGGACGGAGCGCCGGAGGAGTCCGAGGAGGGCGAGGAGGCCGCCGGCGCGGAGGAGGGCCCGTCGGAGCCCCCGCTGCTCGGTCTCGACCGGTACGCGCTGGCCGAGGAGAGCCTGGCGGACGGTCTGGCCCGGCTGGTGCGCACCGTCACCGCCGAGGAGTGGGACGGCGAGGAGCTGGAGCGGGCCGTCGGCGGCCACGGTCTGGTGCTGCACACCGGCGGCGAGGCCGCCCGTGCCGAGCCGCTGGCCCTGGCCGCCGCGGCCCGGGAGCGCGGGCTGCGCGTCCTGGTCACGGTGCACGACGCGGAGCGGCTGGGCGAGGAGGAGCGGGCCGCCGGGACGGCGGTGCCGCTCGCCGCGCTGCTGTCCGGGACGGCGGGGCCGGGCCGGGACGAGGAGGGCGGGCTCGCCCTGGACCTGCTGGTGGTGCTGGACGCCGCGCAGCTGGACGTGGAGACGGGCGCGATGCTCGTCGAGGCCCTGCCGGACGGCTGCCGTCTGGTCCTCAGCGGCGACCCGGCCGTCCTCGGGGCGGCCGGTCCCGGCGCGGTCCTCGCGGACGCGCTCGCGGCCCGGGTCTGCCCCCGGGTGGCCTCCCGCCGCCCCGATCCGGGGCCGATCGGCGAGCTGGTCTCGGGCATCGGCATCGGCGAGCTGAACCAGGTCGAGGCCCCCGGCAAGGAGGTCGTGATCGTCCCGGTGCGGGACGCCGGCGAGGCCGTGCACCGCACGGTCCAGCTGGTCGCCGAATCGGTGCCGCGCGCCTTCGGGCTTGCCCCCGAGCAGACCCGGGTGATCACCGTCGGGCACGGTGGCTCGGCCGGGACGCGCGCGCTGAACGCGGCCCTGAAGCAGCGGCTGAACCCGGGCCCCGGGCGCTTCGGCGGCTACGACCCGGGCGACCGGGTGGCGTACGCGCCGGTGCCGGGCCGGACGGTGTCGGGCACGGTCCTCGGGGCCGACGCCGAGGGGCTGCGGCTGCGCACCGCGGAGGGCGAGGTCGTCGTGCCGAAGGAGCGGGTGGAGTCGGCGCTGCGGCACGGCTGGGCGCTGACCGCGCACCAGGCGGCCGGCGGGCGGTGGCCCGCGGTGGTGGTGGTGCTGCCGGGCGACGCGGCGCAGGGGCTGAGCCGGCCGTGGGTCTACACGGCCTTCGGCCGGGCGGAGCGCCATCTGTCGGTCGTGCACGGTGTGGACCAGGCGCTGCCCCGGGCGGTGGCCGAGGTCCTCGCCCCGGCGCGGACGACCCGGCTGCGGCCGCTCCTGGCCGGCCTGCTCGCCGCCCCCGGGGAGGAGTGAGGACCCCCGGGGCGGAACGCCGGAGGGCCGGGACATCGACGGTGACGTCCCAGCCCTCCGGCGTCCTCCCCGGCGCCGGTCAGCGGGCGGCGGCCCCGGCCTCCCCGGTGCCCGCGGCCTCGGCGGTTCCGTCGTCGGCCCCGTCGTCCTCGTCGTGCTCGTCGTGCTCGTCGTCGAAGACGGAGCTGATGTCGAAGCGGCAGACGATCCGCTCCGGGTCGGCCTGGTCGAAGGGAGCGGCCAGCCACTCCCCCGGCTCCGGGAGGTCGCCGTCGGCGGTGACCCAGAGCGTGGAGTCGCCCTCCTCCAGACCGAACTCCTTGTGCCGGGAGGCGATCTCGTCGGGTTCGTACTCCCCGAAGAGGACGCCGAGCGCGGCGGCGGTGGAGCGGGGTCCGTCCTCGTCGTGGTCGAGGTCGGCGACGCGCCGGGCCTGGGCCACGAGCCGGCGCGGCTCGGCCACGGCGTAGTCGCGGCGGATCAGCACGCTGACGGCGTGCGGTTCGTCAGGTCCGGCGTACGGGGGCAGCTTGTCGTCGGCCCCGGGGATCTCGAAGGGGGTCACCTCGTCGTAGCGGTCGTAGAGGAGTTCGTCATAGGTCTCGGCGGCCGTGGCGAGGGCGTTGAACGCCTCGTACACGCCGGTGTCGTCGTCCCCCGTGCGGCGTTCGACCGCCGCGAGGTGGCGGTCCAGTGCGGTCTTGACCGCCTCTGCGGCGGCACGTACCTCGGCAGCGGTGGGCTGCGCAGCATCAGACATGGGACAGACGCTATCCGTACCGGGCCGGTGCCCGCACAATAGATACCGATGCCGGAATACGAATTTGTCGACGTGTACGTGCCGCGCGGCGTCTCCCGCAAGGAGACCGCGCGGCTTCTGACCGACCATGCCGAGTACGGGCACTGGGAGTTGGACCGACTCACCCTGCGCCGGGACGGCAGCCGCAGAGTGCGGTTGAAGCGGCGGATCATCCGTCAGATCCGCGCGACCTGGTGACGGACGCGAAAGGGGCCCCGCGTGCTGCGGGGCCCCTTCGCGTTCCGGTCGGGGGCGCGCCGGGGGCCCCGCGGGCGCGGCGGGGGGGCCGCCCGGCCCCGCGGCGGAGAGCCCCGGCGCGCCGGGCGCTCACCCCGCGCGGGGC
>NZ_JBHYKM010000035.1:38397-66832 GCF_042741435.1 Streptomyces sp. NPDC058955
TGGGGCCGGCGGCCGCGGGCCCCCGCGCGCCGCGGGGGGCCCCCCCCGGGCTGCGAGGCCGCCGCACCCCGGCCGCCGCGGCGGGAGCGGCGGTAGACCAGCGAGCCCGCGAGGAGCATGCCCGCGGCGGCCGGGACGATCACGCCGAGGGGCGCGGAGGACCCGGTCTCGGCGAGCTCGTGCGGGGCGGCCGGGGGCGGCGTGAGCTGCGGGCCGGGGTGGTTCGAGCCGCCGTCCGAGCTCGGCGGCACACCGGGCGTGCCGGGGGTGCCGGGGGTTCCCGGCGTACCGGGGGTGCCGGGCGTACCGGGCGTGCCCGGGGTCCCAGGAGTGCCGGGCGTGCCCGGGGTGCCGGGGGTCCCCGGCGTACCGGGGGTGCCGGGGGTTCCGGGGGTGCCCGGCGTGCCGGGGGTCTCGGGCTCCTCGCCGTAGCCGCCCGGTTCCTCGCCGTAGCCGCCGGGCTCCTCCTCGCCGTAGCCGGTGTCGGGGTTCTCGGTGTTGGCGCAGTCGTTGCCCGTGGCGGCGTTGCCGAGGCCGATGCCCGTGACGCTGTTGCCGCACGCGTTCACCGGCACGTCGACCGGCACCACGACGGTGTTGCCGGAGGCCACGCCCGGGGAGTCGCTCGCGTGCGCGTCGCCGGACGCGCCGGGGCCGGACTGCGCGGGGATGTTCGCGCAGGAGTTGCCCATCGCCGGGTTGAGCACCCCGACGACGTTCACGGTGTTGCCGCAGACGTTGACCGGGGCGTGGACCGGGACCTGCACGGTGTTCCCGGACGCGACGCCTGGTGAGTTCGCGGCGGTGCCGCTCGCACCGGAGTCCGCCTGCGCGATGCCGCCGCCGAGCGCGAAGACGCCTCCGGCCGCCGCGACGGTGATGATGCTCTTGCGCGTGACCTGTCGCATAGCTTGCTTACCTGCCTTCTCGGCGATGTCGCCTGATCGGCTTGGAGTGGGGCCACCGGGCCCGTGCCCGGGGCGGAATGGCCACCGGCCCCGGAGTGCATGGCACGCACTCCGGGGCCGGACGGCTCACGCCCTCAAGGGGCGGGGCACAACGTCAGGCGTTGACGCAGGTGTTGCCGAAGCTCGGGTTCAGCAGACCGATCACGGAGACCGTGTTGCCGCAGACGTTCACGGGAACGTGAACCGGGACCTGCACGACGTTGCCCGAGAGGACACCGGGGGAGCCGATGGCCGCACCCTGGGCACCCGCGTCGGCGACGGCCATGCCCGCGCCCGCGAGAACCAGACCGCCGGTGGCAGCCGCAGCAGCGACGACCTTCTTGATCATTATTCCTCCTAGTTGACAATGCGGCCCCAGCCGCGGACCGCATCACCTGTAACGAGGGGGAAGGTTGAGGGCTACGAGCCCTCGGGTGCATTCACTCTTTCCGGGCAGACCCAAACGGGCGGCCGAATTCGGGAACCCGCGGGCCGGGGGTCAGCAGGCGTCGATGAAGCGGTCCAGGACGCGCACGCCGAACTTGAGGCCGTCGACCGGGACGCGCTCGTCCACGCCGTGGAACATGCCGGCGAAGTCCAGCTCCGGCGGCAGCTGGAGCGGGGCGAAGCCGAAGCAGCGGATGCCGAGGTCGTCGAAGGACTTGGCGTCGGTGCCGCCGGAGAGCATGTACGGGACGGCGCGGGCGATCGGGTCCTCGGCGCGCAGGGCGAGCTGCATGGCGTCGACGAGGGCGCCGTCGAAGCTGGTCTCCAGCGCCTTGTCGCCGTGGACGTCCTCGCGCTTCACCTTGGGGCCCAGGATCCGGTCGAGGTCGGCGAGGAACTCCTCCTCGTAGCCGGGCAGGAAGCGGCCGTCGACGTGGGCGGTGGCCTGGCCGGGGATGACGTTCACCTTGTAGCCGGCACCGAGCATGGTGGGGGCGGCGGAGTTGCGCAGGGTGGCGCCGACCATCTTGGCGATGCCGCCCAGCTTGGCCAGGGTGCCGTCCATGTCCTCCGGGTCGAGGGGGGTGCCGAGGGCGTCGGACAGCTCGTCGAGGAAGCTGCGCACGGTCTTGGTGACGCGGACCGGCCACTGGTGGCGGCCGAGCCGGCCGACGGCCTCGCACAGCTCGGTGATGGCGTTGTCGGAGTTGGTCATGGAGCCGTGGCCCGCCGTGCCCTCGACGGTGAGCCGCATCCAGTGCATGCCCTTCTGGGCGGTCTCGACCAGGTAGAGGCGCAGGTTCTCGTTGACCGTGAAGGAGAAGCCGCCGACCTCGCCGATCGCCTCGGTGACGCCGTCGAAGAGACCGCGGTGCTTGTCGACCAGGTGGCGGGCGCCGTAGGTGCCGCCGGCCTCCTCGTCGGCGAGGAAGGCGAGGACGATGTCGCGCGGGGGCTTGCGGCCGCTGCGCAGCCGGTCGCGGACGACCGCGAGGGTCATCGCGTCCATGTCCTTCATGTCGACGGCGCCGCGGCCCCAGACGCAGCCGTCGGCGACCTCGCCGGAGAAGGGGTGGTGGGTCCAGTCCTCGGCGTTGGCCGGGACGACGTCGGTGTGCCCGTGGATGAGCAGCGCCGGCCGGGAGGGGTCCTCGCCCTCGATGCGGGCCACGGTGGAGGCCCGGCCCTTGTGCGACTCGATGATCTTCGGGTCGAGGCCCACCTCGGCGAGCTTCTCGGCGACGTACTCGGCGGCGGCCCGTTCGCCGGGGCCGGAGTGGTCGCCGTAGTTGCTGGTGTCGATGCGGATGAGGTCCCTGCAGAGGTCGACGACCTCGTCCTCACCCGAGACGGTCCGGCCGGTGTTCGACTCGCTCACGCTGTTTCCTCCCACGACGTGCCCCACATGCCTGCTGGTGGTCGCCTCCATCCTGCCGCGCCCCCGCCCCGGCGGCGCAAGGGCGTCCACCGGCCGACACACCCCCGACACATGCCGAGACGGGGTGCCCGCGCGGGGCGCGCGGGGCGGGTGGGGCAGGTGGGGCGGGTGAGGGGGTGGTGATCGGCCACCCCGAATGTTTGCTATGGTTTTCCTCGTCGGAACGGCCCAGCGCCGCGAGACACACACCCTGTCCGGGTGGCGGAATGGCAGACGCGCTAGCTTGAGGTGCTAGTGCCCTTTATCGGGCGTGGGGGTTCAAGTCCCCCCTCGGACACCAGAGGAAAGTCCCGGTCGAGTCTCTCGACCGGGACTTTCTCGTATCCCCGGTGCAGAGGACGTGAGGCGGAGCGGTGCGGAGGAAGAGGGTGCCGGCCGCGCCGCTGCCGCAGCGGGACGGGATCGATCCGGTACGGCTGCGGCTGCCGGAGGACCCGGAGGGTGCCTGGCCGACCGTCGGGGCCTATCTGCTCGGGCGGTACGGGGCGGCGGTCGGCGCGGAGCGGATCGGCGCGATGCTGGACGCGGGGCGGTTCGTCGGGGCCGACGGGCGGGCGGCGGCGGCCTCGGAGCCGTACGAGCCGGGGCGGTGGCTGTGGTTCCACCGGGACCTGGCGGCCGAGGAGCGGGTGCCGTTCGAGATCGGGGTGGTCCACCGGGACGAGCGGATCCTGGTCGTGGACAAGCCGCACTTCCTGGCGACGACCCCGCGCGGGCGGCACGTGACGGAGACGGCGGTGGCGCGGCTGCGGGCCGGGCTCGGGCTGCCGGCGCTCCAGCCGGCGCACCGGCTGGACCGGCTGACGGCGGGTCTCGTGCTGTTCGTGGTGCGGCCCGAGGACCGGGGGGCGTACCAGCTGCTGTTCAAGGAGCGGCGGGTGCGCAAGGAGTACGAGGCGGTGGCGCCGTACGACCCGGGGGTGGCGCTGCCGGTGACGGTGCGGAGCCGGATCGAGAAGGAGCGGGGGGTGCTCGCCGCCCGGGAGGTGCCGGGCGAGCCGAACGCGGTGAGCCGGATCGAGCTGGTGGAGCACCGCGGCGGGCTCGGGCGGTACCGGCTGCTGCCGGAGACCGGGAAGACGCACCAGCTGCGGGTGCACATGAACGCGCTGGGGCTGCCGATCCTGGACGATCCGCTCTATCCGGTGGTGCGTGAGGACGGGCCGGAGGACCACCGGCGGCCGCTGCGCCTGCTGGCGCGGTCGCTGGAGTTCACCGACCCGGTCACGGGTGAGGAGAGGCGGTTCGTCAGCCGCCTCTCGCTCGGTCCGCTCAGTGCCCCCGGCTGATCCACTCCTCCAGGTGCGGGGCCTCGGCGCCGATGGTGGTGGAGTCGCCGTGGCCGGTGCGGACGACCGTCTCCGGCGGGAGGGTGAGGAGCTTCTCCCGGATCGAGTCGACGATCGTGGGGAAGTCCGAGAAGGACCGGCCGGTGGCGCCGGGGCCGCCCTGGAAGAGGGTGTCCCCGGTGAAGACCGTGCCCAGGTCGGGCGCGTACAGGCAGATGGCCCCGGGGGCGTGGCCGGGGGTGTGGAGGACCTTCAGGTCGGTGCCGGCGATGGTGAGGACCTGGCCGTCGGCGAGTTCGCCGTCGGGGGTGTGGTCGGGGTGGGTGAGCTTCCACAGCGGCTGGTCGGCGGGGTGGAGCAGGATGCGGGCGCCGGTGGCGGCGGCGAGCGCGGGGGCGGCGCCGACGTGGTCGTCGTGGGCGTGGGTGCAGACGATGGCGCGCAGGGTGCGGCCGTCGAGGGCGGCGAGGACGGCGTCGGCGTCGTGGGCGGCGTCGATGACGATCGCCTCGTCGTCGTCGCCGACGATCCAGACGTTGTTGTCGACGTCCCAGGTGCCGCCGTCGAGGCTGAAGGTGCCGGAGGTGACCAGGTGGTCGACGCGGGCGGTCATCACAGCACCACCACCGAGCGCAGCACGTCGCCCTCGTGCATGCGGGCGAACGCCTTCTCGACCTCGTCGAGGGCGATGGTCTCGGTGACGAAGGCGCCGAGGTCGATGCGGCCCTGCCGGTGCAGGTCGATGAGCATCGGGAAGTCGCGGGACGGCAGGCAGTCGCCGTACCAGGAGGACTTGAGGGAGCCGCCGCGGCCGAAGACGTCGAGGAGGGGCAGTTCGAGCTTCATCTCGGGGGTGGGGACGCCGACGAGGACGACGGTGCCGGCCAGGTCGCGGGCGTAGAAGGCCTGCCGGTACGTCTCCGGGTGGCCGACGGCCTCGATGACGACGTCGGCGCCGAAGCCGCCGGTGAGTTCGCGGATCGCCTCGACGGGGTCGGTGCCGCGCGAGTCGACGGTGTGGGTGGCGCCCATCTCCTTGGCCTTGGCCAGTTTTCGCTCGTCGATGTCGACGGCGATGATCTTCGCGGCTCCGGCGAGGCGGGCGCCGACGACGGCGGCGTCGCCGACGCCTCCGCAGCCGATGACGGCGACGGTGTCGCCGCGGCTGACTTTCCCGGTGTTGATCGCGGCGCCGATGCCGGCCATCACGCCGCAGCCCAGGAGGCCGGCGATCTCGGGGGCGACGGCCGGGTCGACCTTGGTGCACTGGCCGGCGGCGACGAGGGTCTTCTCGGCGAAGGCGCCGATGCCGAGGGCCGGGGAGAGCTCGGTGCCGTCGAGCAGGGTCATCCGCTGCTTCGCGTTGTGGGTGTCGAAGCAGTACCAGGGGCGGCCGCGGCGGCAGGCGCGGCACTGGCCGCAGACGGCCCGCCAGTTGAGGATCACGTAGTCGCCGGGGGCGACGTCGGTGACGCCCTCGCCGACCGACTCCACGACGCCGGCGGCCTCGTGGCCGAGCAGGAAGGGGAACTCGTCGTTGATCCCGCCCTGCTTGTAGTGGAGGTCGGTGTGGCAGACGCCGCACGCCTGGATCTTCACCACGGCCTCGCCGGGGCCCGGATCGGGGACGACGATCGTCTCGATCCGTACCGGCTCGTTCCGACCGGGGGCGATGACCCCCTGCACGTGCTGTGGCATCGCTGACTTCCCTTCGGCGGAGAGGATCTTGTAAGGCTCCTGCGTACCACTATCTCCTGATAAAAGGCGAGACCCCCGCAGGCCGTGCCTGCGGGGGTCCGCCGCTCCCGTGGGGGGAGTCGAGGGGGTGGGGCGGCTCAGTCCCGCGGCGCGGCGGTCTCGCGGACCCGGCGGCGGACCAAGAACCAGCCGCCGACGAGGGCCGCGGCGATCAGCGGCAGACAGTTCACGGTGGTGCGGCCGATGCCGCCGTCCATCCACATGAGGACGACGACGGAGGCGAGGAAGACCAGCGTCACGATCTGGGTGTACGGGGCCCAGGGCAGCCGGTAGGCGGGGCGGACGAGCTTGCCCTCCTCGGCGCGGCGGACGAAGAGCAGCGAGCAGATCATGATCATGGCCCAGGTGCCGATGATGCCGATGGAGGCGAAGTTCAGCACCAGCTCGAAGGCGTCCTCGGGCATCACGAAGTTGAGGAGGACGCCGGCGACGCCGAAGCCCGCGGTGAGCAGGATGCCGCCGTAGGGCACGCCGCCCTTGTTCATGACGCCGGTGAACTTCGGCGCGGAGCCGGCCATCGACATGGAGCGCAGGATGCGGCCGGTGGAGTACAGGCCCGAGTTGAGGCTGGAGAGGGCCGCGGTGAGGACGACGAGGTTCATCACGCCGGCGGCGCCGGGGATGCCCAGCTTGTCGAAGACGGTGACGAAGGGGCTCTGGTCGCCGGAGTAGGCGGTGTACGGGAGGATCAGCGCGAGCAGGACGACGGAGCCGACGTAGAAGAGGCCGACGCGCCACATGATCGAGTTGATCGCCTTCGGCATGATCTTCTCGGGGTTCTCGGTCTCGCCGGCGGCGACGCCGCAGAGCTCGACGGAGGCGTAGGCGAAGACGACGCCCTGGATGAGCAGGAGCATCGGCATCATGCCGTTGGGGAAGATGCCGCCGTTGTCGGTGATGTTGGCCAGGCCCGGGGTGGAGCCGCCGACGTCGTGCGAGGTCACGACGAGGAAGATGCCGACGAGCATGAAGGCGACGAGCGCGGCGACCTTGACGATCGCGAACCAGAACTCCATCTCGCCGAAGTACTTCACCGAGATGAGGTTGGCGGCGAGGACGACCGCGAGGGCGATCAGGGCGAGGACCCACTGCGGGATGTCGCTGAACATCGACCAGAAGTGGGCGTAGGTGGCCGCGGCGGTGATGTCGGCGACGGCGGTGGTCGACCAGTTGAGGAAGTAGAGCCAGCCGGCCGTGTAGGCGCCCTTCTCGCCCATGAACTCGCGGGCGTAGGAGACGAAGGCGCCGGAGGACGGGCGGTAGAGCACCAGCTCGCCGAGGGCCCGGACCACGAAGAAGGCGAAGACGCCGCAGACCGCGTACGCGATGAAGAGCGAGGGGCCGGCGCTGGCCATCCGGCCGCCGGCGCCGAGGAAGAGACCCGTGCCGATGGCGCCGCCGATGGCGATCATGTTGATGTGCCGGGACTTGAGGTCCTTGCGGTATCCGGCGTCGCCGGCGTCGATGTGGGGGGACGCCGTGGAGCCGGCGGCGGACAGCGGCTCGGCCGCGGTGACGCGGTCAGTCATGGAGTTGTTCGCCTTCGTGAGGGGGAGGGGGCTGTGCGGTACCCGGCCATGCCCTCGTGGGGGTCTCCCTGACATGGCCAGCGCACATCCTCACGGCAACACCCGCTCGCTGACTGTGACCGCTGTCACTGAACGCCCGGATTTGAGCTAGTTCAGAGGTTACGCGCGCGTTAACCGGGTGTTACGGAGCCAGGACGTCCAGTTCCTTGAGCGCGCCCACGGCGATCTCGCGGGTCAGCGCCTCGGCGCGGGCCGCGTCCCGCTCCCGCACGGCCTCGGCGACCTGGACGTGGAGGGTGACGGCGGCCGGATCGGGGTCCTCGAACATCACGTGGTGGTGGGTGCGGCCGGTGAGGACCTCGGCGACGACGTCGCCGAGGCGGGCGAACATCTCGTTCCCCGAGGAGTTGAGGACCACCCGGTGGAAGGCGATGTCGTGGACGAGGTACGCCTCCAGCTGCCGGCCGCGCGAGGTGGCGACCATGCCGAGGGCCTGCTCGGTGAGCTCGCGGCACTGGGCCGGGGTGGCGTTGACGGCGGCGAGGCCGGCCGCGACGGGCTCGACGGCGGAGCGCAGCACGGTGAGGGAGCGGAGCTGGCGGGGGCGGTCGGCGCCGGCCAGCCGCCAGCGGATGACCTGCGGGTCGTACACGTTCCAGCTCTCGGTGGGCAGCACCGTGACGCCGACCCGGCGGCGGGACTCCACGAGGTGCATCGACTCCAGGACGCGGACGACCTCGCGGACGACGGTCCGGGAGACGTCGAAGCCCTGGGCGAGCTCGTCGGTGCGCAGGACCGTGCCGGGCGGGTACTCCCCCGCGGTGATGGCCAGGCCCAGGGTGGCGAGCACGTGCGAGTGGAGCCCCTGGGCCGATGTCGTCATGGTGCTCAGCCTATGCGGGTGCGGTCCGGTGATCACATCGGGAATTAAAAGTACGACTTTTATGTCACAGACTCTTGAATACGTCGTACTCAATGGGTTTCATGACAGCGCGACGGAATCGATGTCGCGGAAGACGGCACCGATGTCGAAGAAGACAGCGAGGCACCCCTCATGAGCACCACCCCCCACACCGCCGCTCCCCCGGTCGTCGTCGTCATGGGCGTCGCCGGGACCGGCAAGACGACGATCGGCCCGCTGGTCGCCGAGGCACTCGGCCTCCCCTACGCGGAGGGGGACGACTTCCACCCGGCGGCGAACGTGGCCAAGATGTCGGCCGGCGTCCCGCTCGACGACGCCGACCGCGAGCCGTGGCTCGACGCCATCGGCGTCTGGGCGCACGGCCGGGCCGGGCGCGGCGGGGTGGTGAGCAGCTCCGCCCTGAAGCGGATCTACCGGGACCGGCTGCGTGCGGCCGCCCCGGGAGTCGTCTTCCTCCATCTGACCGGCGACCGGGAGCTGATCGAGGAGCGGATGGCCTCCCGCAGGGGCCACTTCATGCCCACCGCCCTGCTCGACTCCCAGTTCGCCACCCTGCAGCCGCTGCAGGACGACGAGGCCGGCGTCGCCGTCGACGTGTCCGGCACCCCCGAGGAGATCACCGACCGTGCCGTCGCCGCGCTGCGGCGGCTCGCCGGCTGACCCTCCCGTCCCCCACCTGCCCGTACGAAGGACACCACCGTGACCAGTCTCAGCGTCGAGACCCTGGCAGCGGACGCCGTCGAACCGATCACCTCGGCCGGCCACGCCCAGCTGGGCATCGCCGTTCTCGCCGGCATCGCCGTCATCGTCCTGCTCATCACCAAGTTCAAGCTGCACGCGTTCCTCGCGCTGACCATCGGGTCGCTCGCGCTCGGCGCGTTCGCCGGTGCCCCGCTCGCGGACACCATCAAGTCGTTCAGCACCGGGCTCGGCAACACCGTGGCCGGCGTGGGCGTGCTCATCGCGCTCGGCGCCATCCTCGGCAAGCTGCTCGCCGACTCGGGCGGCGCCGACCAGATCGTCGACACGATCCTCGCGAAGGCGAGCAAGCGGTCCATGCCGTGGGCGATGGTCCTGATCGCCTCGGTGATCGGTCTGCCGCTGTTCTTCGAGGTCGGCATCGTGCTGCTGATCCCGGTGGTGCTCATGGTCGCCAAGCGGGGCAACTACTCCCTGATGCGGATCGGCATCCCGGCACTGGCCGGCCTGTCGGTGATGCACGGGCTCATCCCGCCGCACCCCGGCCCGCTCGTCGCGATCGACGCGGTCGGCGCCAACCTGGGCGTCACCCTCGCCCTCGGCCTGGTCGTCGCGATCCCGACCGTGATCATCGCGGGTCCGGTCTTCTCGAAGTACGCGGCCCGCTGGGTGGACGTCCCGGCGCCCGAGCACATGATCCCCACGCGTCCCTCGGAGGACCTGGAGAAGCGTCCGGGCTTCGGCGTCACGGTCGCCACGGTGATGCTGCCGGTCGTCCTGATGCTGGTGAAGGCGCTCGTCGACATCGTGGTCGACGACCCCGAGAACGCCGTGCAGAAGGTCACCGACGTCATCGGCTCGCCGCTGATCGCCCTGCTCGCCGCCGTCATAGTCGGCATGTTCACGCTGGGCCGGGCGGCCGGCTTCACCAGGGAGCGGCTGTCCTCGACGGTCGAGAAGTCGCTGGCCCCGATCGCGGGCGTGCTGCTGATCGTCGGCGCGGGCGGCGGCTTCAAGCAGACGCTGATCGACATCGGCGTCGGCCAGATGATCCTGGACTTCTCCAAGGACTGGTCGATCCCGGCCCTGCTCCTGGCCTGGCTGATCGCGGTCGCGATCCGGCTCGCGACGGGCTCCGCCACGGTCGCGACGATCTCGGCGGCCGGTCTGGTGGCCCCGCTCGCCGCGGGCATGTCCACCAGTGAGACGGCGCTCCTGGTGCTGGCGATCGGTGCCGGTTCGCTCTTCTTCAGCCACGTCAACGACGCCGGCTTCTGGCTGGTGAAGGAGTACTTCGGCCTGAACGTCGGCCAGACGATCAAGACCTGGTCGGTGATGGAGACCATCATCTCGGTCGTGGGCCTGGTGTTCGTGCTGTTGCTGTCGCTGGTGTTGTGACGCCTGCGGCGTGCTGACGGGCCCCGGATCTCCTCGTGGAGGTCCGGGGCCCGCGCGTGTTCAGCCGCGCAGCAGGCGCAGCACCTTCGCGCCGAGCTCCAGGGCCTCGTCCGGCGAGTCGACCGACTGCTGGAGGTCGACGAAGCAGCCGTCCGCGCCGGTGTCGCGCACCCCCTGGAGGACCGCGGCGATCCCGTCCGCCGTGGCGCCGGGGGCGGGGTTGCAGCGGATCTGCCGGCGCAGCGCCCCCGGGTCGCGGTCGGCCTCGTCGGCGGCGCGCCGCGCCACCTCCCACAGGCCCTCGGCCGCGCCGGGCGGCAGGACGGCGCCGACCCAGCCGGCGGCCCGGCGGCCGACCCGGCGCAGGGCGGCCGGGCTGAAGCCGCCGAGGAGGACGGGCGGTCCGGCGGGCTGGACCGGGCGGAGGCCGACGTACGCGTCGGGGATCGTCCAGCGGGGTCCCCGGTGGCCGAACTCCTCCTGGGTCCAGATGCCGTGGAGGACGTCGAGCAGTTCGTCGAGGAGGGCGCCGCGCCGGCCGAAGTCCGCGCCGACGGCCGTGTACTCGTCGCGCAGCCAGCCGAGCCCGAGGCCGACGTCGAGGCGTCCGCCGCTGACCTGGTCGAGGGAGGTGAGGGAGCGGGCGAGCAGCGCGGGCGGGTACCAGGGGCCGTTGAGGGTGCTCGTGCCGAGCCGGGCGCGGGTGGTCGCGCCGGCGGCGACGGTGAGCACCGTCAGCGGGTCGAGGAAGGTCTTGTACTGGTGGGGGTACGGGTTCTCCGGCGTGTGCCCCGGATAGAGGTCGCCGGGGTCCACCGGGGTCAGGACGCGGTCGCCGACCCAGAACGAGTCGAAGCCGGCCTCCTCGGCGTCCCGCGCGAAGCCCGCGATGCGGTCGGCGCGGGCGTGGGTGCCGTACTGGGGCAGTGCGATGCCTATCTCCATGGGCCTCATCCTGGGCGGCGGGACGGCCCGCGACACGAAGGGTTCGGCGTGTGACCCCCGGCACCCCCGCGTGGGGCGCGTGTGGGGGGGCCCCCGGCCCCCCGGGGGGGGGGTGCCCCCCCCCCCCCCCCGGGCGGGGGGGGGGGGGGGGGGGCGCCCGGGGGGGGGGGGGGGGGGGGTTCCGCTACGCCGTCGCCGCGGCCGCCGCCCGGCCCGCCGCGCGGCCGGAGAAGATGCAGCCGCCGAGGAAGGTGCCTTCGAGGGAGCGGTAGCCGTGGACGCCGCCGCCGCCGAAGCCGGCGGCCTCGCCCGCCGCGTACAGGCCGGGCAGGGGTTCGCCGGTCTCGGTGAGGACCCGGGAGGAGAGGTCGGTCTGGAGGCCGCCGAGGGACTTGCGGGTGAGGATGTTGAGGCGGACGGCGATCAGCGGGCCGGCCTTGGGGTCGAGGATCCGGTGCGGGGCGGCGGTCCTGATCAGGCGGTCGCCGAGGTAGGCGCGGGCGCCGCGGATCGCGGTGATCTGGAGGTCCTTGGTGAAGGGGTTGGCGATCTCGCGGTCGCGGGCGGTGAGCTCGCGGCGCAGGGCGGTCTCGTCGACGAGGTCCCGGCCGGTGATCCGGTTCATGCCGCGGACGAGGGCGGAGAGGTCGTCCTCGACGACGAAGTCGGCGCCCTTGTCCATGAACGCCTGGACGGGGCCGGGGACGTCGGCGCGGGCGCGGCCGAGGACGTCGCGGACGGACTTGCCGGTGAGGTCGGGGTTCTGTTCGGAGCCGGAGAGGGCGAACTCCTTGCCGATGATCCGCTTGTCGAGGACGAACCAGGTGTGGTCGTGGCCGGTCCGCATGATGTGTTCGAGGGTGCCGAGGGTGTCGAAGCCCGGGAAGAGCGGCACCGGGAGCCGCTTGCCGGTGGCGTCGAGCCAGAGCGAGGAGGGGCCGGGCAGGATGCGGATGCCGTGCTTGGCCCAGATCGGGTTCCAGTTCTCGATGCCCTCGGTGTAGTGCCACATCCGGTCGCGGTTGACGTGCCGGGCGCCGGCCTTCTCCGCGATGCCGAGCATCAGGCCGTCGACGTGGGCGGGGACGCCTGAGAGCAGCTTCTCGGGCGGGGTGCCGAGGCGGGCGGGCCACTGGGCGCGGACCAGGTCGTGGTTGCCGCCGATGCCGCCGGTGGTGACGATCACGGCCTGGGCGCGCAGCTCGAAGGTGCCCGTCGCGGTCCGGGTGCTGGCGGTGCCGCGCTCGGCGTCCGAGGGCTCCAGGATCTCGCCGGAGACGGTGTCCACGGCGCCGTCGGTGCGGCCGAGGGCGGTGACGCGGTGGCGGAAGCGGAAGGTGACGCGGCCCCGGGCGGCGCCCTCGCGGACCCGGCGCTCGAAGGGGGCGACGAGGCCGGGGCCCGTACCCCAGGTGATGTGGAAGCGGGGGACGGAGTTGCCGTGCCCGTTGGCGTCGTAGCCGCCGCGCTCGGCCCAGCCGACCACGGGGAAGAAGCGGACCCCGCGCGCGTGCAGCCAGGAGCGCTTCTCGCCGGCGGCGAAGTCCACGTACGCCTCCGCCCAGCGGCGGGCCCAGTCGTCCTCGGGGCGGTCGAAGCCGGCGGTGCCCATCCAGTCCTGGAGGGCGAGCGCGTGGCTGTCCTTGATGCGGAGCCGGCGCTGTTCGGGCGAGTCGACGAGGAAGAGCCCGCCGAAGGACCAGTGGGCCTGGCCGCCCAGGGACTGTTCGGGCTCCTGGTCCAGGAGGATCACGGACCGGCCGGCGTCGACCAGCTCGGCGGTGGCGACGAGACCGGCGAGGCCGGCCCCGATCACGATCACATCGGCGTCGTAGGACATGGACCGCATCTTGGATACACGGATGTATCGAGTCAACCTCTCGGACCCGGAGGACCCCTTCGCGTTTTCTAATGTCGAGCATTAATATGGGTGCCATGGCAAGGACGTCAGGACCCGGGACCCGGGCGAAGCTGATCCAGGCGGCGGAGGAGCTCTTCGCCGCCCAGGGCGTCGACGGCGCCCAGCTGCGGGACATCACCAAGCTGGCCGGGCAGGCCAACCCCTCCGCGGTGCAGTACCACTTCGGCTCCCGCGCCGGACTCCTCGACGCGGTCATGGCCGGCCGGCTGGCCCGCACCGAGCAGGTGCTCGTCGCCCTCGCGTACGACGCCGAGGCCGATGTGCGCGGCCTGGTCACGGCCCTCGTCACGGCCGAGGCCAGCGAGCTGCGCACCGAGCGGGGCCGCCGCTGCCTGCGGATCTCCGCGCAGCTCAGCCACGAGAGCGGCGTCCGCGCCCGCACCCCGCACCCCACCCTCGCCGACACCGCCTACTGGGCGCTGATCGAGCGGATCGCCGCCCGACTGGCCGCCGACGGGCTGCCCGAGCCGCTGCTCCTGGAGCGCCTCGACCTGGCCCTCACGGTGGTCGGCGCGGCGCTCGCCGACCGGGCCCGGCAGTACCTCGACGGGACGGAGCCGCTCACAGGTGAAGCGCTCTTCCTCGCCGACCTCGTCGAGACCACCACCGCGCTTCTCCGGGCCGCACAGCCCCGGAGCGTCTGATGCGAAGCACCACCCCGAAGGGACCCTCCATGAACGACCTCACCGGCAAGACCGTCCTCATCACCGGCGGCGCCCGCGGCCTGGGCGCCGAGGCGGCCCGCCAGGCCGTCGCCGCCGGCGCGAACGTGGTCGTCACCGACGTCCTCGACGAGGACGGCGAGGCGACCGCCGCGGAGCTCGGCGAGCGCGCCCGCTTCCTCCACCACGACGTCACCTCCGAGGAGGACTGGGCGGCCGCCGTGGCGTACGCCGTCTCCGAGTTCGGCGGACTGCACGGCCTGGTGAACAACGCCGGCATCTCCACCGGCGCCCTCCTGGAGACCGAGAGCGTCGAGCACTTCCGCAAGGTCCTCGACATCAACCTGACCGGCGTCTTCATCGGCATGAAGGCCGCGATCCCGGCGATGAAGGAGGCCGGCGGCGGCTCCATCGTCAACATCTCCTCCGCGGCCGGCCTGATGGGCCTCGCGCTCACCGCGGGCTACGGCGCCTCCAAGTGGGGCGTGCGGGGCCTGACGAAGATCGGCGCCGTGGAGCTCGGCACCGCGCGGATCCGGGTCAACTCGGTCCACCCGGGCATGACCTACACCCCGATGACCGCCTCGGTCGGCATCCAGCGCGGCGAGGGCATGTACCCGAACACGCCGATGGGCCGGGTCGGCGAGGCCGACGAGATCGCCGGCGCGGTCGTCTTCCTGCTCTCGGACGCGGCCTCGTACGTGACGGGCGCCGAGCTCGCCGTGGACGGCGGCTGGACCACCGGCCCGACGGTCAAGTACGTCATGGGGCAGTGAGCCCCGGCGGCGCGGGTGCTTGGATGGGCGCATGAGCGCCTCCGATGAAGTACTGGACGTCGTCGACGAACAGGACCGGGTGATCGGACGGGCCCCGCGCGGCGAGGTGTACGCGCGGGGCCTGATCCACCGCTGCGTCTTCGTCCGCGTGCGGGACGCCGAGGGACGGGTCTTCGTCCACCGCAGGACCCCGACCAAGCTGGTCTTCCCGTCGATGTACGACCTGTTCGTCGGCGGGGTCGTCGGCGCCGGCGAGTCCTACGACGACGCGGCGCTGCGCGAGGCCGAGGAGGAGCTGGGCGTCTCCGGCCTCCCCCGGCCCGCCTTCCTCTTCAGGTTCCTGTACGACTCCGCCGGCGTCGCCGGGAAGTGGTGGTCGGCCGTGTACGAGGTCCGCTGCGACCTGCCGGTGCGGCCGCAGCCGGAGGAGGTCGCCTGGCACGCCTTCCTGACCGAGGACGAGCTGCGGGAGCGGCTGCCGGGCGCGGCCGGCGCCTGGGAGTGGGTGCCGGACGGGCTCGCCGCGTACGCGCGCCTGGTGGCGGACGGGGGCCGGTAGCGGGGGGCCGTTAGGGTGCCGGGGTGAGTCGATTCGTACAGAGCCTGCGGCTGTGGTTCGCGCCGCGGCGGATCCGGGACGAGGGCGAGACCCCCGACTACCGGTTCTCCCTCGCCAACGAGCGGACCTTCCTCGCCTGGATCCGGACGGCGCTCGCGCTCATCGGCGGCGGCTTCGCCGTCGACCAGTTCCTGCCGGACCTGCGCTGGGCGGTCCGGGTCGGGCTCGCGCTCGCGCTGCTCGCCGCCGGCGTGCTGTGCGCGCTGCGCGCCGTGAACCACTGGATCCGCTGCGAGCGGGCCATGCGCCGCGGCGAGGACCTGCCCGTCTCCCGGTTCCCCGCCGTCCTGAGCCTCACCGTGGCGGTGGTGGCGGTCGCGATGGTGGTGCTCGTGGTCGTCGGCCGGGCCGGCTAGTGGCCGGCCCCGCGCCCGGGGACGAGGTCGCCCGCGATCCCGGGCTCCAGCCGGAGCGCACCCGGCTCGCCTGGCGGCGGACGACGCTGTCGTGGACGGTCGTGGCGGTGCTCGGCGTCAAGCTCGCCCTGATGGACGACGCCACGGCGGCGGGCGTGACCGGTCTGGCCCTCGCCGCGCTGCTGTGGATCGGCTTCCTGGCCGTCGCCCACCGGCGCATCCGCTCCCTGGACACCGCCCGGCCCCGGGTCCTGTCGGCCCGGGGCGCGCTGCTGGCGGCGGGGTGCACGGTGGCCCTGGCGGTGTGCGGGGCGGCGCTGATCTGGTGATCCCCCGCCGCGCGCGGCGCTACGGGACGGTGACCACGACCTTGCCCTGGAGGCCGCCCTCGGCGTTGGCCCGCTGGGCGTCGGCCGCGCGTTCCAGCGGAAAGGTCTTCGCCACCCGGACGTCCAGGACGCCCTCGTCGGCGAGGTCGGCGAGCGCGTTCAGGTCGGCGGCGTCCGGGCGGACCCAGTAGTAGAGGCCGCCGAGCGCCAGGACCTCGCCGTCGGCGATGGAGGCGAGCCGGCCGCCGGGGGCGCGCAGCTTCGCCGCGTGCGGGAGGAAGGGGCCGCCGAGGGTGTCGAGGACGGCGTCCACGCCGTCCGGGGCGAGCTCGCGGACCTGGCGGGTGAAGGTCTCCTCGTCGAACAGGACCGGCTCCGCGCCGAGTTCGGCCACCCGCTCCCGGCCGGAGGCGCGGGCTGCGCCGAGCACCCGGCAGCCGAGGTGGCGGGCGATCTGCACGGCCATCGACCCGACCCCGCCGGCCGCGGCGAGCACCAGCACCGTCTCCCCCGGCCGCACCGCGAGCGCGGTGTGCAGCGCCTGGTAGGCGGTGAGGCCGGCCAGCGGCAGCCCGGCGGCCTCCTCGAAGGAGTAGGCGCGGGGCTTGCGGCCGAGGGTGCGGACGGGGGCGGCGACGTACTCGGCGAAGGTGCCGTGCGAGAGGACGTCCTCCCGGACGTACCCCATGACCTCGTCGCCCGCCGCCCACTCGGTGACGGAGACGCCGGGCCGGACGACGACGCCGGAGACGTCCCAGCCCGGGACGACGGGGAAGACCGCGTCGATCATGCCGTCGAGGTAGCCGGCCTGGGCCTTCCAGTCGACCGGGTTGACCGCCGCCGCGCGGACCTCGACCAGGACCTCGTCGGGCCCGACCTTCGGGTCGGGCAGCTCGCCGTACTCCAGGACCTCGGGGCCGCCGTACCGGCGGTAGCTGATCGCCTTCATGGAACCGACCCTCGACGGGGGCGGGGCGGCCCGCAAGCCGGGCGGGGCAGTCGGGGCAGACGCGTCCGATCCGGCGGAACCGGCCCCCGGGCGGACCCGCCGGTGGCAGGCTTCCCCCTGTTTCGTCGATCTTCTTTCCCGGGGGAGCCCTGTGCCTGCCACCGACCCGTACGTGGTCACGCTCGCGCCGCACGTCCACGCCTACGTCCAGCCCGACGGCGGCTGGTGTCTGAACAACGCCGGCTTCCTCGGCGACGCGGGCGAGTCGCTGCTCGTCGACACCGCCGCCACCGAGCGGCGCGCCCTGCTGCTGCGCGACGCGGTGCTCGCCGCGGGGCTGCCGCTGCCGCGCACGGTCGTGAACACCCACCACCACGGGGACCACACCTACGGCAACGGGCTCTTCCGCCCCGAGGCCCGGATCATCGGGCACGAGAACTGCCGGTCCGAGCAGCTGGGCGCCGGGCACCAGCTGCACCTGCTGTGGCCGCGGACCGACTTCGGCCGGGTCGAGATCACGCCGCCCGACGTGACGTACCGGGACCGGCTGACGGTGTACGCGGCCGGGATCGAGGTGCGGGTGGTGCACCCGGGCCCGGCGCACACCACCGGCGACTCGATCGTGCACCTGCCGGAGCTGGGCGTGGTCTTCACCGGGGACCTGGTCTTCGAGGGCGGGACGCCGTTCCTGCCGATGGGCTCGCTGGCCGGCTCGCTGCGCGCGCTCGACGTGCTGCGGTCGCTGGACGCGGAGCGGGTGGTGCCGGGGCACGGCCCGGTGACGGACCCGGCCGCCTTCGAGGCCACCGAGCGCTATCTGCGGTGGGTGGCGGAGCTGGCCGCCGAGGGGCACGCGAAGGGGGACCCGCCGCTGGAGACCGCCCGCCGGGCGGAGCCGGGCGAGTTCGCCGCGTGGCGGGAGAGCGAGCGGCTGGTGGCGAACCTGCACCGGGCGTACGCGGAGCTGGACGGGCTGCCGGAGGGGCACCCGCTCGACCCGGTGGCCGTCTTCGGCGACATGGCGGCGATGAACGGCGGGGTGCCGGTGGCCTGCCACGCCTGACCGCCGCTCGCGGCCGGACGTGGACGACGGAGGGACCCGGGTGGGTGGCGCCCGGGTCCCTCCGGTCTTTCGGGGAGCCCTCTGGACGACATACCGACTGGTCGGTCATCATGAACGCCGACCGACCGACCCGGAGGTACGCCCGATGAGCCACACCGCCCCGCCACCCGGCCTCGACCCCGAGCGCCTGCGCCGCCACCTGGACCGCGAGCGGCCGGGACTGGTCGCCGGGCCCCTCGAAGCCCGGCTGATCGAGGGCGGCCGCTCCAACCTCACGTACGCCGTCACCGACGGCACCGGCCGCTGGGTGGTGCGCCGCCCGCCGCTCGGGCACGTCCTGGCCACCGCGCACGACATGAAGCGCGAGCACCGGGTGATCAGCGCCCTCGGCGGGACGGCGGTGCCGGTGCCGGGCACGGTGCTGCTCTGCGAGGACGAGGAGGTGCTGGGCGCGCCCTTCTACGTCATGGAGTTCGTCGAGGGGACCCCGTACCGCTCCGCCTCCCAGCTGGCGCCGCTGGGCCCGGAGCGCACCCGCGCCACCGTCCTCGGCCTGGTCGACACCCTGGTCGACCTGCACGCGGTGGAGCCGGAGTCCGTCGGGCTCGGCGACTTCGGCCGGCCCGAGGGCTTCCTCGACCGGCAGCTGCGCCGCTGGGGCAAGCAGCTCGCCGCCTCCCGCGGCCGCGAACTGCCCGGCATCGAGGAACTGCACGCCGCCCTCGGCCGCGCGCTGCCCTCCTCCCCCGCGCCCACCGTGGTGCACGGCGACTTCCGGCTCGACAACGCCCTCGTCGGCGACGACGACCGGGTCACGGCGGTCCTCGACTGGGAGATGTCCACGCTCGGCGACCCGCTGACCGACCTGGGCCTGCTCGTCATGTACAGCACCCCGCTGGACCTGCCCGGCTCGCCGATCTCCACCACCGCGGGCGCCGCCGGCCACCCCGCGGCCGCCGAGCTGGTCGAGCGGTACGCCGCCCGCTCCGGCCGCGACGTCTCCGCCCTCTCCTGGTACACGGCCTTCGCCTGGTTCAAGCTCGCCGTGATCCTGGAGGGCATCCACTACCGCTACACCCTCGGGCAGACCGTCGGCGCCGGCTTCGACCGCATCGGCGACCTCGTCCCCGTCTTCATCGAGCACGGCCTGACCACCCTTCAGGAGGGCTGAACCGCCATGGACTTCTCCTACGACGCCCGCACCGAGGAGCTGCGGGCCCGGCTGCTCGCCTTCATGGACGAGCACGTGTACCCCGCCGAGGCCGTCGCCGAGGAGCAGCGGGCCGCGCTCGCCTCCCCGTGGGACGAGCCGCCGGTGGTGGCGGAGCTGAAGGCCGAGGCCCGGCGGCAGGGGCTGTGGAACCTCTTCCTCCCGGACGAGGAGTACGGGGCCGGGCTGACGAACCTCCAGTACGCCCCGCTCGCCGAGATCACCGGCCGCAGCCCGCAGCTCGCGCCGACCGCCCTCAACTGCGCGGCCCCGGACACCGGGAACATGGAGCTGCTGGCCCAGTTCGCCGACGAGGCGCAGAAGAAGCAGTGGCTGGAGCCGCTGCTCGCGGGCGAGATCCGGTCCGCCTTCGCGATGACGGAGCCCGAGGTGGCCTCCTCCGACGCGACCAACATCGAGACCCGGATCCGGCGGGACGGTGACGCGTACGTCGTCGACGGGCGCAAGTGGTACATCTCCGGGGCGATGAACCCGGACTGCAAGGTCTTCATCGTGATGGGCAAGACCGACCCCGACGGGACGGACCTCCGCCGCCAGCAGTCGATGATCCTCGTGCCCCGCGACACCCCGGGCGTCGAGGTGCGCCGGGCGATGCGGGTGTACGGCTACGAGGACCACTACCACGGCGGCCACGCCGAGGTGGTCTTCGACGGGGTGCGGGTCCCGGCCGCGAACCTGATCGGCGAGGAGGGCGGCGGCTTCGCCATCGCCCAGGCGCGGCTCGGCCCCGGCCGCATCCACCACTGCATGCGGCTGATCGGCATGGCCGAGCGGGCGGTGGAGCTGACCTGCCGACGGGCCGTCTCCCGCACCGCCTTCGGCAAGACCCTCGCCCAGCAGGGCGTGGTGCAGAACTGGATCGCGGACGCGCGGGTGACCATCGAGCAGCTGCGGCTGCTGGTCCTCAAGACGGCCTGGCTGATGGACACCGTCGGCAACAAGGGCGCCCACACCGAGATCCAGGCCATCAAGATCGCCACCCCGCGCGCGGTGGTGGACATCATCGACAGGGCGGTGCAGGCGCACGGCGCGGGCGGCGTCTCGCAGGACTTCCCGCTCGCCGAGCTGTGGGCGGCCGCGCGGACCCTGCGGCTCGCGGACGGTCCGGACGAGGTGCACCAGCGGTCGCTGGCCCGCCGCGAGCTGAAGCGCTACCTCTGACGGCTCACGGACGCAGGGCCCGCAGCAGGAGGTCGGCCAGGTGGTCGGCGACCTGCTGCGGGGCCAGCGGGCCGTCCGGGCGGTACCACGTGGACAGGTGGTGCACGGAGCCGAAGTGGTAGTCCACGACGAGGTCGGCGGGCGTGGCGGAGGAGAAGACGCCCGCCCGCTGGCCTTCCTCGATCAGGGCGCGGAAGCGCTCGTGGTAGCGGCGGCGCTCGGCGCGGACCTGCTTGTTCTTCTCCGGGCTCAGGTGGTGCATGGAGCGGAAGAAGATCGAGGCGTCGTCGAGGTTCTCGATGGTGGTGACGACGACGTCGGCGGCGGCGGCGCGCAGCCGCTCCTCTACGGGCGCGTCGGCGTCCGCGAGGTCGTCCAGCCGCTCCTGCTGGAGGCGGAGCACGCGCGCGTACACCTCCTGGAGGAGGTCCTCCTTGGAGCCGAAGTAGTGGTAGAGCGCGCCCTTGGTGACGCCCGCCGCCTCGACGATCTCCTGCACCGAGGTGCGGTCGTAGCCCTGTTCGGCGAAGAGCCGGGTGGCGGCGGCGAGGAGCCTCTGGGGGACGGGAGAACCGTCCCCGTCCGTCGTCCTGGCCATGCTCCGCCGCCTTCCAGCTCGCTGCCCCGTCCCTGGCGTACGGGGTCTGTCGTCGGTAGATCTTCCCATCCGTCGCCGGGTGCGCTAGCGCGCGCCCGCCTCCCAGTGCCGCTGGAGCTTGTTCATGCCGCCGATCCAGCGCTCGGGGTCGTCCGCGCGGTTCCGGTAGTAGTCGGAGACCTCCGGGTGCGGCAGGACGAGGAAACGGTCCTCCGCGATGGCGTCGAGGAGGGCGTCGGCGACGGTCTCGGGCTCGACGGCGGTGGGGACCAGGACCAGGTCGCCGGCCGAGCCGGTGGCGGCGAGCATGTCGGTGCGGACGCCCTGGGGGCAGATCGCGTGCACCTTGAGGCCGCGGTGGCGGTAGGTGAGCGAGAGCCATTCGGCGAAGGCGTAGGCGCCGTGCTTGGAGACGGAGTAGGGGGCCGCGCCGATCATGGTGAGCAGTCCGGCGGCCGAGACGGTGGAGACGAAGCGGCCGGTGCCGCGCTCCAGCCAGTCGGGGAGCAGGGCGCGGGCGGCGCGGACGTGGGCCATGACGTTGACGTCCCAGGCGGCGGCCCAGACGGCCTCGTCGGCGAAGGCGTCGCCGGCGGAGGCGAGTCCGGCGTTGGCGCACCAGATGTCGACGGCGCCGCCGAGGGCGTCGCGGGCCTCGTCGACGATCGCGGAGGCGTCGCCGGGGACGGCGACGGCGCCGATCTCGGCGGCGACGGCCTTGGCGCGGTCGGCGTCGAGGTCGTTGACGACGACGCGGGCGCCCTCGGCGGCGAAGCGCCGGGCGAGGGCGGCACCGATGCCGCCGCCCGCTCCGGTGACGACGACGGCGGCGTCCCGGAGCTCGTGCGTGGCCGCGTTCATGGACCCCTCCAGGTGGTTCGGCTCGGTCACGGTTCGGATGACTCCGGCAGACTAACCGGTCGGTATGGAGCGGTGGAAGACCCGGCGACCGCGGCGCGCGGCTTCCGCACGCCTCGTTCCCCCGGGCCGTCAGGAGCGCTAGCCTGCCTGCCCATGTCACGCATGAGGCGGATGAAGCTGTCGCGTCGGGATCTGCTGGCGGCCGGAGGGGCGCTGACCGCCGGAGGGGCGCTGGCCGTGACGGCCTCCCCCGCCGCGGCCGACCCCGGGCGGGGGCACGCGCGCGTACGGACCGGGTTCGAGCGGCTGGCGGCGGACGGGTACGCCCTGCTGGCCGGCGAGCGGGTCGGCGTCGTCACCAACCCGACCGGGATCACCCCGGACGCCCGGCACCTGGTGGACGTGATGCACGCCGACGAACGGGTGGACCTGGTGGCCGTGTTCGGCCCCGAGCACGGCTTCCGGGGCACCGCGCAGGCGGGCGGTTCGGAGGGCCGGTACGACGACCCGGCGACCGGACTGCCGGTCTACGACACGTATCTGAAGAGCGGGCGGCCGCTGGCGGACGTCTTCACCGCGTCCGGCGTCGACACGGTCGTCTTCGACATCCAGGACGCGGGCGCCCGCTTCTACACGTACATCTGGACGCTCTACGACTGCATGGTGGCGGCGGAGCTGGCCGGGAAGCGGTTCGTCGTCCTGGACCGGCCGAACCCGGTGAGCGGCCGGGCGGCCCTCGGCCCGGTCCTGGACCGGGCCTTCGCCACCTTCGTCGGGCGCGAGCCGATCGCGCAGGCGCACGGGATGACGGTGGCGGAGCTGGCCCTTCTCTTCAACGCCGAGTTCCTGGCCCGGCCGGTGGAGCTGGAGACGGTACGGATGACGGGCTGGCGGCGCGCGGACTTCTTCGACGCCACGGGGCTCCCGTGGGTGCCGCCCAGCCCGAACATGCCGACCCCGGAGACCGCGCTCGTCTACTCCGGCACCTGTCTCTTCGAGGGCACCAACCTCTCCGAGGGCCGGGGCACCACCCGCCCCTTCGAACTCCTCGGCGCGGAGGGCGTCGACCGCCGCTGGGCGGAGGCGGCGAACGCCCTGGAGCTGCCCGGGGTCCGCTTCCGCGAGGCGTACTTCGCCCCGACCTTCTCCAAGTTCCAGGGCCGCACGGTCGGCGGCGTCCAGCTCCACGTCCACGACCGCGCGGCCTTCGACCCGGTCCGCACCGGCATCGCCCTGCTGGTCACCGCCCGCGCCTCCTGGGCCGGCTTCGCCTGGCGCCCCGACCACTGGATCGACAAGCTCACCGGATCCACCCGGGTCCGCACCCTGATCGACGCGGGCGCGGACACCGACACGATCGCGGCCGCCTGGACCGACGACCTGACGGCCTTCCGGGCGGTGCGGCGGGAGCATCTGCTGTACCGGTGATCGGGGTCCCCTCCGAAGGCCGCGAACGCGCCGCCGAGGTCTGAGAATGGCCGGATCCGGGCATGCTGCCCAGGGGTTGCGGGACGCGGACCCCTGGGCGCTTCCTCGACGGGGAGGGACGGGCGGGCCGTGAGCGGGATGAGTGTGGATCCGTACCGGGAGATCGTCTTCGACAAGGACGGGGACGGTCCGGCCGGACAGGCGGCCGAGCTGGTCGCGCTGGCGCGGCGGGGGGTGACGGATCTGGTGGTGTTCGCGCACGGCTGGAACAACTCGCCGTCCGGGGCCACCCGGCTGTACTCGGACTTCTTCGCGCCGTTCCCGGGGCTGCTGGCCCCGGGGGTGGAGGCGGGGTACGCGGGCGTGGTGTGGCCCTCGATGATGTTCACCGACGAGCCGGTGCCGGACTTCCGGGCGCTGGTGACGACGCTGCCGGAGAAGGAGCGGACGGTCGTCCGGCTGACCGAGCTGGTGGCGCTGGCGCCGGCGGAGGAGGAGGCGTTCGCGGAGTTCGGGGCGCTGCTGCGGGAGCTGGCGGACGTGGACGGCGCGGGGGTCGCCGCGGACGGGCGGGTGCCGGACTTCCTGCTCGCCGATCCGGTGGAGACCTGTGCCGTCTTCACCGGGGCGCTGGAGGCGGAGGTGCCGGAGGCGCTGCTCGGGGCCGGGGACGGGCTCGGCCGGCTGTGGAAGGGCGGCCGCGAGGCGCTGCGGCAGGCGGCGTACTACGTGATGAAGAAGCGGGCGGGGCAGGTCGGCGAGCGCGGGCTCGGGCCGCTGCTCGCCGAGGTGGCGCGGTCCGCGCCGGGGCTGCGGGTCCACCTGGTGGGGCACAGCATGGGCGCCCGGCTCGTGGCGTACGCGCTGCGCGGGCTGCCGGGGGCGCTGCGGCCGGTCCGTTCGATGACGCTGCTCCAGGGCGCCTTCTCGCACTACGCGTTCGCCGCCCGGCTGCCGCACGACCCGGGCCGGGCGGGTGCGCTGAAGGATCTGCAGCTGCGGGTGCGGGGCCCGCTGGTGGCCTGCCACTCGCGGCACGACACCGCGCTCGGGCTGCTGTATCCGCTGGCCTCCCGGGCGGCCCGGGACTCGGCGTCGCTCGCGGAGCCGCTGGGGCGGCTGGTGGCGCGCGATCCGCGGTGGGGCGCGATCGGGTGGGACGGTGTCCAGGGCGTGCCGGGGGCGGCGCGGCGGACGCTGGCCACGGTGCTGCGGGACGGGGTTCCGGCCTCGGGCTGCGTGAGCGTGGACGCGGCGGAGGCGGTCCGCTCGCACAGCGACATCCGGCGGCCGGAGCTGGCCGGGGTGGTGGTCTCGGCGGCCCGGATCGGCCGCCGGTAGCCCGACCCCGGTGGCGTCTTCTCGCCAGAAGACGCCCGTTCCGCCGAGGGGCGGAACACGGGGGCGCCGCCGTTCGTCCCTCTGGTACCGCGGATGCGCGAAGGACCGCGAAGGACCAGCGACGGAGGTGGCGAGCGATGGCCGGTTTCCGGAGTCTCGCGAGACAGGTGCGCGATCAGGGGTGCGACACGGCACTGCGCAGATACTCGCTGCGCAAGTGCCTGGAGCGGTTCGCCCCCTACGGGCACCGGGCGACCTGGGACCATCTGTGCCGCAGGCACGGGTTCGGACCCGACGACCGGGAGCTCGATCCGGCGCGGCTGGTGGCCGCCCTGGAGGAGCTGGAGGAGGCGCGGTCGGTCTGGCTGGCGTACGAGCGGGAGTTCGCCGCCCGGCGCCGGCGCGAGAAGCACGGCGGGCTGCGCGGCCTGGGGGCGCCGGACGACTGGCACCGGGACGTGTGGGGTGGCAACGGGGTGGTGCGGTGCGGCGATCCGGCCGTCCATCCGTCGGATCCGCTGCCGGAGGTGGTGCGGCGGCTGGTCACGGCGCTGGAGGACGACCCGGGCGAGGCGTGCCCGGTCTGCGCGGGGGCGCGGATCGCGTGGGGCGGCGGCTCGGGCGAGGAGACCTGGTACGGCCCGGTGTGCGCGGACTGCGGGGTCGAGGTGCCCCGGGCGGTCCTCACCCCGGGGGCGCTGGCCCGGGCCCGGGAGGTACGCGGCCGCCCGCTGGTCCCCGCGGCGTGACCCGGCCGGGAGCGGCCCACCCGCTCCAGGCGGCGCTGAACGGCACGCGCGGGCCCGGGGAGTCGGCGGCGGTGCCGCACGATCCGGCGGCGCTCGCCGGGGCCGCGGCGGAGGCGGTGGCGGCGGGCGCCCACGAGGTGCGGCTCCGGCCCCGGACGTCCTGCGGCGCCGGTTCGCTCTCGCCCCGGGTGGTGGGACCCGCCCTGACGGCGGTACGGGGACGCGTCCGCGTCCCGGTGACGGTGCCGGCGGACGCGTGGGCCGAGCCCGACCCCGAGCGGCGGGTCGCGCGGATCCGCTCCTGGGAGGCGCTGCCGGAACGGGCCTGGGTGCCCTGGCACGAGCCGGGCGCCGAGGAGACGGCGGCGGCGCTGCTGGCACGCGGGGTGGCGGTGGAGGCGGGCCTGCGCCCCGACACCCCGGGCCCCGCCCTGTTCACCCGCTCCCCACTGGCGCCCCGGGTCCGACGGATCGCGGTCGAGGTGCCGGCCGGGACGGGGGACGCGAACGGGCCCGCGCCGACCGCGCCGGTCGACGACCTCGTGGCGTGGCTGCGCGCGCTCATGGCCGGGGCGGATGGGCCGACCGGGGCGGATGGGCCGACCGGGCGGTGGGGTCGGGCACCGGCGGGCCGGTGCGGCGGGGCACCCGTGCTGGTGTACGGGACCGGCGCGGCGGCCTGGCCGGTGCTGCGGCTGGCGCGGCGGCTGGGTCTGGCCGGCCGGATCGGGCTGGAGGACACCCTTCTGCTGCCGGACGGGACCCGCGCCGGCTCCACGGCGGAGCAGGTGCGGGCCGCGCTGTCCGGCTCGTTCTAGTCGCCCGCGGCCTCGGACTCGGCGTCGGTCTCGCGGCGCAGCGGCAGCAGCCGGGAGCCGGCCATGCGTTCGCCGAAGACGTCGTCGGGGTTGGAGAGGACGCAGGTCTCCAGGGAGAGGCAGCCGCAGCCGATGCAGTCCGTCAGGTGGTCGCGGAGCCGGCCGAGCTGCTTGATGCGGTCGTCGAGTTCGGCCCGCCAGGTGGCGGAGAGCCGGGACCAGTCGTCGCGGGTCGGCGTGCGCTCCTCCGGCAGTTCGGCGAGGGCGTCGCGGATGGTGGCGAGAGGGATGCCGACGCGCTGGGCGGCGCGGATGAAGGCGACCCGGCGCAGCGCGTCGCGCCCGTAACGGCGCTGGTTGCCGGCGGTGCGGCGGCTGCCGATGAGCCCCTTCGACTCGTAGAAGTGAAGGGCGGAGACGGCGGCGCCGCTGCGGGCGGAGAGCTGGCCGACGGTGAGCTCGTGGATCTTCTCTGGAATCTGCGGCACCCCTCGAACCCTACTGGTCCGTTGACAGCGCGACCCCCACCCCACATGCTGAGCAAGCGCTTAGACACAAACCGTTGGGTATGTCGTACGAGAAGGGACCAGGGACATGGCCGAGCCGAGGATCTTCACCTCCGCCGAGGAGCTGCGCGCGGGGGTCGGCGAGCAGCTGGGGCACAGCGACTGGCTGGAGATCGACCAGAAGCGGATCGACCTGTTCGCCGAGGCCACCGGCGACCACCAGTGGATCCACGTGGACCCGGAGCGCGCCGCCTCGGGCCCCTTCGGCAGGACGATCGCGCACGGCTATCTGACCCTCTCGCTGCTGCCGCTCTTCGTGCCGCAGGTGCTGCGGGTGGAGGGCATGAAGATGGGCCTCAACTACGGCACGGAGAAGGTGCGCTTCCCCGCCCCCGTGCCGGTCGGCTCGCGGCTGCGCGCCACGGCGGTCCTCACGCGGGTGGAGGAGGCCGGCGGCGGGGTGCAGGTCACCGCGAAGGTGACCGTGGAGCGCGAGGGCGGCGACAAGCCGGTGTGCGTCGCCGAGTCCGTCTCGCGCTACTACTTCTGAACCCGGTGCCCCACCATGCGGAGCACGAGGTCGGCGTAGAAGGCGCCGACCTCGTCGGGCGTCCGGCGGCCCTGGACGTTGAACCACCGGGCCACGTCGATGCAGAGCGACAGCACCGCGACGGTGGTGCCCGACGGGTCGGCCACGTCGAACTCGCCGGCCGCCACGCCCTCCTCGATGATCCGGCGCACGGTCGCCTCGGTCCCCCGGCGCAGCTCCACGATCTCGGCACGGTGCTCGGGGCCGAGCGCGTCCAGCTCGTACTGGACGACCCGGGCGGTGGTGTGGCGCTCGGCGTGCCAGCGGACGAAGGAGCGGACGGCGTCGGCCAGCCGCTCGGAGGGCGCGCCGTCGCGGACCTCGGCGGCCCGGAGGATCTCCAGGGCCTTGTCGTGGCCGATGCGGCTGATCCGGTGGAGCAGCTCTTCCTTGGTCTTGTAGTGGATGTACAGCGCCGCCGGGCTCATCCCGGCCCGGCCGGCGATGTCGCGGGTGGTGGTGGCGTGGTAGCCGCGTTCGGCGAACGCCTCGACGGCCGCGACCAGCAGCCTCCGGGCGGCCTCGGGCGCGACCTCGCCCCAGGTCACGTCCTCGCCGCCGGGCGTCTGCTCCGCCGTGCTCATCCCACACTCCTCCTCGGACCGGTCAGGACGAACACCATACAACGAAGCTGAGCAAGCGCTTAGAGATCGAGACTTCCGATCTCCGGCGGCCGGGCTCAGAGCTTCTGCTGGAAGGGGTCGTGCTCGGCGAGGAGCTTCTCCAGCCGGGCCTGGTCGACGCGGCTGACGATCCGCTCCGACTCCTGCCGGTCGCGGACCACCTTGGCGAGCGTGAAGGCGGAGGTGGTGAGGTAGAGGACGGAGACCGCGAGGAAGGCCCGCACCCAGGCGCTCGCCTCCAGCTGGTAGATCCCGATCGCGACGGCGGCGAGGGCGATCGCGAAGGAGATGACGGCCTGCGCGTGGTAGGCGCTGGTGTTCTGCTGCTTGACCTGTGACTCGCTCATGGGCACAGGATCGGGGGGGGGGTTGGGGAGGCGACAACACACCGAAAAACAAGACACAGAGACACACGCGCCCCCCCGCGCGGGGCGCGCCCCGGGGTCGGCTCCCCGGCGGCGAGGACCCGGTCCCGGCCGTGGG
>NZ_JBHYKM010000036.1:0-7022 GCF_042741435.1 Streptomyces sp. NPDC058955
GCTGGGCGGTCTCGTGGACCGGCTGGCCCGGGCCGAACCGGACGCCGAGGTGACGACGTACACCTCCTGGTCGGAGCGGGAGGTGGCCGGCGGAGTCGTCGCCGGACGGCTGGACTTCGCGCTCGTCGGGGTGTGCGGCGAGAGCTCCCCGCCGGAGGCGGGCCGGCTCGCCTGGACGGAGGTGGCCCGCGACCCGGTGTACGCGATGCTGGCGACGGGTCACCCGCTCGCCGCCCGCCCGCAGGTGGCGCTGGCCGAACTCGCCGCCGAGGAGTGGACGGACGTGCCGGGCGACGGCTGCTTCGGCGACTGCTTCGCCGCCGCGTGCGTCCGGGCCGGCTTCACCCCGGCCCGGGTGTACGAGACGGACACCGCCTCCTGCGTCCACCTCGTCCAGGTGGGCCGCGCGGTGGGCCTGTGCCGGGCCACCTTCCCGGCCACCCCCGGCATCGTGACGCGCCCGCTGACCGGCGCCCCGCTCCTCTGGCGCCACCTCCTCGGATGGCACCCCGAGGGCCGGGCGGCCGGACGGGCCGCCGCGGTCCTCGCCCACGCGCGCGACGCCCACGCGGAGGCCCTGGCGCGGAGCGCGGGGCGGACGGCACCGGCGGGCGCGCCGTCCTGAGCCCCGGTCAGGTGTCGTACGTGCCGTCCCAGGGCGCGGAGAAACCGAGGCCGTCGGGGTGGAGCTCGACCCAGTTCCCCTCCTCGTCGTCCTCGTCCTCGCTGTGGTCCTCCACGACCAGGCCGAACAGGGCGCCCTCGTGGCGCACGGCGAAGGGCGCGACGGCGACCGGCCCGTACCGCCGCCCGGGCAGGGCGTCCAGCCAGGTGGCGAGCAGCGTCTGCGCGGCCTCGACCGCCCGCCGCTCCCCGTCCGCCCTCGTACCGGTGGACTCGATCCGCGACTCCAGGTGCCGGCCGGCCGCGTCGAAGCGGTGGAGGACCGCGTACCACCGCTTGTGCAGCCGCCAGTCGTCGCCCATCCGCCCTGCCCCCTCCGGGAACGCGGCGGTGACCGAGGCGAGGAACTGGCCTCCGTCCCACCGGCCGATGGTGGCCGTGCGGTAGTCGGGCTCGTACGCGATGGGGACGACCTCGGGGACGCTCATGGGCGCACCGTAACGGCCGCCACCGACAGCGCCGGGGCCATAACGCGAGGGGAGGGGCCGACCGGAGGCTCCCCGCTCCCCCGGGCCCGTTCCTACGGTTCTCCGCAGATCCCCCACCGAGAACCGAGGAGACTCCCCATGCTCCGACGACACGCCCGTGCGGCGTGTACCGCGCTGGCCGCCGCCGGGATGGTGCTGGCCGGGCTGCAGACCGGGTCCGCCACCGCCGCGCAGCCCTCCCCCGGGACCGCCCCGGCCGTACAGAGCGCCGCCCGGGCGCTCGGCGCCGCCGAGGCGCGGCCCGAGCTGCTCGCCGCGATGGGCCGCGACCTGGGTCTGACCCCGGCGCAGGCAGAGCACCGCCTTGTCAACGAGGCCGAGGCGGGGGCCACCGCCGCCCGGCTCCGCGACCGGCTCGGCGGCGCCTTCGCCGGGGCCTGGGTCGAGGGCGCCGAGTCCGGCTCCCTGACCGTGGCCACCACCCGCGCGGCCGACCTCGCCGCGATCCGGGCGGCCGGGGCGACGGCCCGGCTGGTCCGGCACGACCTCGCCGCCCTGGAGCGGGCGAAGGAGTCCCTGGACCGGGCGGCGGGCGCCGAGGCGCCGGTCCGGTACGTGGACGTGCGGTCGAACGTCCTCGTCGTCGAGGAGACCCGGGCCGGGGCCGGCGCGCGGCTCGCGGCGGAGACCGGGGTGGCGCGCGAGCTGGTGCGGGTGGTGCGGTCCGCCGAGGCGCCGCGCCCGCTGTACGACATCCGGGGCGGCGACGCGTACTACATGGGCGGCGGCGGGCGCTGCTCGGTCGGCTTCCCGGTGACCCGGGGCACCACGCAGGGCTTCGCGACGGCGGGCCACTGCGGCCGGGCGGGCCAGTCCACCAGCGGCTACAACCAGGTCGCGCAGGGCACCTTCCAGGCGTCGGTCTTCCCGGGCAACGACATGGCGTGGGTCGCGGCCAACAGCAGCTGGACGTCGACGCCGTACGTGAAGGGCGCGGGCGGCGCGAACGTGCAGGTGACCGGTTCGGTGCTGCAGCCGGTGGGCGCCTCGGTCTGCCGCTCCGGCTCCACCACGGGCTGGCACTGCGGCACGATCCAGCAGCACAACACGAGCGTCACCTACCCGGAGGGCACGATCAGCGGGGTGACCCGGACGACCGTGTGCGCCGAGCCCGGCGACTCGGGCGGCTCGTACATCTCCGGCAGCCAGGCGCAGGGCGTGACCTCGGGCGGCTCCGGCAACTGCTCCAGCGGCGGCACCACGTACTTCCAGCCGCTGAACCCGATCCTGTCCGCCTACGGGCTGACGCTGAAGACCACCGGCACCGACCCGGGCCCCGGCCCGGGCGAGCCGGAACCGGGCGGCACCTGGAAGGCGGGCACGGTCTACGCGGCCGGCGCCACGGTGACGTACGGCGGCTCGACCTACCGCTGCCTCCAGGGCCACCAGGCGCAGGCGGGCTGGGAACCGCCGAACGTGCCGGCCCTCTGGCAGCGGGTCTGACACCGGGGCGGCCTCCGTGCACGGCGCCACCCGCCCCCGCCGGGCGGGTGGCGCTCCGGCGCGCGCTCAGGCGCCGACGTACTCGAAGACCCCGCCCTGGGGGTGTCCGAGCACCGCGCGGCGGCCGTGCGGGGTGGGCGACACGGGCGCCACGACCTCCGCTCCGGCGGCGACCGCCTCCGCGACGGCGGCGTCCAGGTCGGCCACGGTCAGGGTGGCCGTCACCCCCGCGACCCGCGCGACGGCCTCGTCCGGACCGCTGAAAAGCAGGAAGGGACCGACGCCCGCCAGGTCCACCCCGGCGAAGGAGAAGCGGGAGGCGCTGCTTCCCGTCAGCTTCTCGTAGAAGGACACGGCGGCGTCCAGGTCGGCGACGCGCTGGCGCACCACCACGGATTCGATCGTCATGATCCCATCATCACCCGAACACGGGTGCGGGGAAGGCGATTTCACGAACGGGGCGGCGGCTCAGGACCGGTGACGACCCTCCAGGGCCGCCGCGTAGGCGTCGTCGGGGTCGAGGTGGCGGAGTTCCTCGGCGATCAGTTCGGCGGTGGTGCGGACCTTGAGCGCCATGACGCGGCTGGGCTGGCCGGGGATGGCGAGCCGGGCCACCGGGCCCTCGGGGCGGTCGATCCGGATCTCGCCCTGGGGGGTGCCCATCCGGACGGCGGTGACGACCGGGCCCTCGGAGACGATCCGCTCCACCGGGACGCCGAGCCGGACCTCGAACCAGCGGGCCAGCAGTTCGGCGCTGGGGTTGTCCTCCTCGGCCTCCACGGCGGCGGAGACGACGTCCGTCCCGGCCTGGTCGAGGGCGGCGGCCAGCATGGAACGCCACGGGGTGAGGCGGGTCCAGGCCAGGTCGGTGTCGCCGGGGGCGTAGGAGGCGGCCCGGGCGTCCAGCGCGCGGAGCGGGTCCTCGACGGCGTACGTGTCGGTGATCCGGCGCTGGGCGAGGGCGCCGAGCGGGTCCCGGGCGGGCACGGCGGGGGCGTCCACCGGCCACCACACGACGACGGGGGCGTCGGGCAGCAGCAGCGGCAGCACCACGGAGTCGGCGCGGGCGCCGAGTTCGCCGTGGAGGCGGAGCATCACCGTCTCGCCGGAGCCGGCGTCGGAGCCGAGGCGGACTTCGGCGTCGAGCCGGGTCACCTGCCGCTCGCGGGGCGACAGCGCCCGCCGGCGGATGACCACGAGGGTGCGCGAAGGGTGTTCCTTCGACGCCTCGTTGGCGGCCCGCACGGAGTCGTAGGCGTTCTCCTCGTCGGTGACGATCACGAGGGTGAGGACGACACCGACGGCGGGGGTGCCGACGGCCCTCCGGCCCTCCAGGATCGCCTTGTTGATCGCGCTGGAGTTGGTGTCCGTGAGATCGATCTTCATTGCCCGGCGCCCGTCCCTTCCTCTGCGGCGAGCCTAACGCCCCGCACGCGCGCGCGTGCGCCGGTGGGGGCGCTCGGGGTTCAGTGGGCGTCCGGTTCCCCGGTGCCGTCGCCCTCGGGGGCCAGGTCGGCCTCGGTGGCGGCGGCCGTCGCGGCCTGCCCCTGGGCGCGGCGGCCGACCACGGCCGCGGCGGCGATCGCGGTGCCGAGGAAGGCGGTGACCACCACCCAGGGGCGGTCGAGGACGTGCCCGGTGAGGTGGTCGAGGGAGTAGCGGCCGGCGCCGGTGATGCCGATGGCGGCGGCGGTGAAGCCGAGGAAGGCCGGGTACTCGTAGCCGCCGGCCTGGGCGAAGAAGCCGGCCGGGGCGTGCACGGAGACCGCGCCGGCCATGGCGCCCGCGGCGGCCGCGCCGGCGGCGGGGGTGGCGAGTCCGAGGGCGAGCAGCGCGCCGCCGCCCGCCTCGCCGAGGCCCGCGGCGACGGCGGACTGGCGGGCGGGGTGGAAGCCCATGGCCTCCATGGCGTGGGTGGTGCCCTCGATCCCTCCGCCGCCGAACCAGCCGAGGAGCTTCTGGGTGCCGTGCGCGGCGAGGACGGCGCCGGTGCCGACCCTCAGCACGAGCAGCCCGAGGTCGCGTCGGTTGGGGTGGGCCATGACGTTCTCCAGGTGCGGGAGGGGACACGTACGCCTCCACTGTCGGCGCGGGACCGGCCCGCCGCCGCCCGGGAGGTGGCTCGATACGCCGTCCGTGTCATGTTTTGCGGCGTTTGCCGGGCGTTGCTTGACTGGGGTCGCCGTTGCCGTCCCGGCCGTCCGGGGGCGGCCCGAGGGAAGTGGGTTTCGCATGACCTCCGAGTCCACCGACACCGCCGCGCTGCGGGCACGCGTCCGGGACCTGATGCCGCGCGCCGAGGAGGACCTGAGGGCGCTGGTGGCGATGCGCTCCGTCGCCGACCCGCGCCAGTTCCCGCCCGAGGAGTGCGCGAAGGCCGCCGACTTCCTGGTGCGGGCCTTCACCGAGGCGGGGCTGAGCGACATGCGGCGGGTCACCACGCCGGACGGCACGGACGCGGTGGTCGGGTACGGGAAGGGCCCCGAGGGGGCGCCGACCGTCCTGCTCTACTGCCACTACGACGTGCAGCCGCCGCTCGACGACGCGGCCTGGCGCACCCCGCCGTTCGAGCTGACCGAGGTCGACGGGCGCTGGTACGGGCGCGGCGCGGCCGACTGCAAGGGCAACATCGCCATGCACCTCACCGCGCTGCGGGCGCTGGGCGGCCCCGAGGGCGCGGGCTTCCCGGTGAACATCAGGTTCGTGGCGGAGGGTTCGGAGGAGCAGGGCACCGGCGGGCTGGAACAACTGGTGCCGATGCAGCCCGAACTCTTCGCCGCGGACGCCCTGTTGATCTGCGACACCGGCAACTTCGCGCTGGGGCTGCCCACCACGACGACCTCGCTGCGCGGGCTGACGAACGTGGTGGTGACGGTCTCCACGCTCAAGGGCGAGATGCACTCGGGCATGTTCGGCGGGCCCGCCCCGGACGCGCTGGCCGCGCTGGTGCGGATCCTGGACAGCCTGCGCGACGAGCACGGCAACACGGCGATCGAGGGGCTTCCGGCCGACGGGCTGTGGGACGGCGTTTCCTATCCGGCCGAGCAGTTCCGCGCCGACGCGGGCGTCCTGGACGGGGTGCAGCTGGTCGGCACCGGGTCGGTCGCCGACGAGCTGTGGGCGCGGCCCGCGGTCACCGTCCTCGGCATCGACTGCCCTCCGGTGGTGGGTTCCTCCGCCGCCGTGCAGGCGAAGGTGCGGGCGCGGGTGAGCCTGCGGGTGCCGCCGGGGACGGACGCCGAGGCGGCCAGGAAGGCGCTGACCGGCCATCTGGTGGCGGCGGCGCCGTGGGGCGCCCGGGTCGAGGTGGAGGCGGAGAGCGCCGGGCAGCCCTTCCGGGCGCGCACGGACGGGCCCGCGTACACGGCGCTCGGGGCGGCACTGCGCGAGGCGTACGGCAAGGACATGGTGCAGTCGGGGCAGGGCGGTTCGATCCCGCTGTGCAACGTGCTCGCGGACCGGTTCCCGGACGCGGAGATCGCGCTGATCGGCGTGGAGGAACCGGGCTGTCTCATCCACGCCCCCAACGAGAGCGTCGATCCCACCGAGATCGAGCGGATGGCGCTGGCGGAGGCGCTCTTCCTCCGCTCCTACGCCGAGGCGTTCGCGCGCCCGGCGGGCGCGTGACCGCGCCGACGAACCACCGGCACACGAAAGGGGAACGGATCCGATGACGCGGACGGACGAGGGGGCGTACGGGAGGACCGGCCGGGACGGGGTGCCGCCGGGTCCGCTGACGATGCTCGCGGGCGCGGCCTGGCAGGCGCTGCTGCTGGCCGGGATCGTGGCCCTGGTCCTCGGGGTGCTGGTGCTGGTGTGGCCGGGTGCCTCGCTGGTCGCGGCCGGGGTGCTGTTCGGCATCTATCTGCTGTTCAGCGGTGTGATGCAGCTGGTCGCCGCCTTCGGCACGCACGCCACCACGGCGCTGCGCGTGCTGGCCTTCGTCAGCGGCGCCCTGTCGATCCTGCTGGGCCTGTTCTGCTTCCGGGGCGCGACCCAGTCGATCCTGCTGCTGGCGCTGTGGATCGGCATCGGCTGGCTGTTCCGCGGCATCACACAGACCGTGGCGGCGGCCTCCGACCCGGCGATGCCGGCCCGGGGCTGGCAGATCTTCCTCGGCGTCGTCAGCGCGATCGCCGGGGTGGTGCTGATCGTCTCGCCGCTGGAGTCCGTCGCGGTGCTGACGCTGCTCGGCGGGATCTGGCTGATCGCGGTCGGCGCGGCCGAGATCGTGACCGCGATCCAGGTGCGCTCGCGGGCCAGGAGGCTGCCGCCGGGCGCCTGATCCGCCCGGGAGGTCCCGCTCGTCCGGGGGGCCGCCGGGGCCCCCCAGAGCGGGGGGGGGCGGGGGGCGGGGGCGGGGGGGGGGCTTTTGTTGTGGGGGGACGCGAGAGCGCGCGGGCGGGC